>NZ_JBITCT010000016.1:0-221399 GCF_044453465.1 Streptomyces sp. NPDC051677 | reverse complement strand
GCAGTTGGCTGTCCCCGATCAGGTCGCGGCTGAGCGAGCCCGGGTCGGCGCACAGGTCGTCCACGGACCGCCCCAGGACGTGCGGGCGCAGCGCCGCGATCGCCGCGACCTGGACGTCGTTGCCGCGTCCGATGGTGAAGGTGAAGCCATGGCCTTCGAGCCCGTCTCCGGCGTCGGTGCGCAGCACGACATAGGCGGCGGAGTAGTCGGGATCCGGGTTCATCGCGTCGGAGCCGTCCAGTTCCCGCGAGGTGGGGAAGCGGACGTCGTGGGTGTCCACCGCGATGATCCGGGCGGGGGTTGCGGTCAAGGGGTGCCTCTCTTGGCTTGACAGCACTCATTCATCGGAGGTCGGAGGAATGACAGAACTGCGACTTTAGGGGCAGTGCGACGCCGTGACAACACCCCAAGAAGCCCGCGGATTCGTTTGAGGACGACCCCTTGTCAGCGCCGGCAACGCCGTCGTAACGTCCTCGGCGTTCCGAGATACATCGGAGGAATCACCCCCGCGCGGCTCCCAGCCCTGGCTAAGGAGATACCCGGCCATGAAGCTCGCTCGCACCCGCTCCACCGCCGCCGCAGTCGGCGCCGTCGTCGCGGCCCTCAGCCTCCTCACCGCGTGCAACCGCGACAGCGCGGGGTCGGACAGCGCGGGCGGCGACAAGCCGGCCATCGGCATCGACCTGCCGCGTTCCGACTCCGACTTCTGGAACTCCTACGCCGAGTACGTCCAGAAGGACATCAAGTCCGAGGGCGTCAAGGCGCTGCCGCTGAGCAACTCGCAGAACGACGTCACCAAGCTGGTGGCCAACGTGCAGGTGTTCCAGAACACGGGGGCCAAGGCCGTCGTCATGGCGCCGCAGGACACCGGCGCGATCGCCTCCACGCTGGACACCCTGGCGTCGAAGAAGATCCCGGTGGTCAGTGTCGACACCCGTCCCGACAAGGGCGACGTGTACATGGTGGTCCGGGCCGACAACCGGGCGTACGGCACGAAGGCCTGCGAGTTCCTCGGCAAGCAGCTCGGCGGGAAGGGCAAGGTCGCCGAGTTGCAGGGCGCCCTGGACTCCATCAACGGACGCGACCGCTCCGAGGCCTTCGCCGCGTGCATGAAGCAGAAGTTCCCCGGCATAACGGTGTTCGAGCTGCCCACCGACTGGAAGGGCGACGTGGCCTCCGCCAAGCTGCAGAGCCTGCTCGCCCAGCACCCCGACCTGAACGGCGTCTACATGCAGGCCGGCGGCGTCTTCCTGCAGCCCACCCTCGCACTGCTGGAGCAGAAGAAGCTGCTCAAGCCGGCCGGCCGGCCGGGGCACATCTCGATCATCTCCAACGACGGCATCCCGCAGGAGTTCGACGCCATCCGCAAGGGCCAGATCGACGCCACCGTCTCCCAGCCCGCCGACCTCTACGCCAAGTACGCGCTGTACTACGCCCAGGCCGCGGCCGAGGGCAAGACCTTCAAGCCGGGTCCGACCGACCACGGCTCCACCATCATCACGATCCCGAACGGCCTCGAGGACCAGCTGCCCGCGCCCCTGGTCACCAAGGACAACGTGGCCGACAAGACCCTGTGGGGCAACACCGTCGGCCAGTGACCGACCGGCCCGGCGACAGCGCCCGCACCCCTGGAAGGACGGTATCCCCCATGGCGGACACCGCGACCGCGCCCCGGCCGGCGCACGGCGGCGCCGGCCCCACCCCGGTGGCCGAGGCCGTCGGGGTCGGCAAGAGGTTCGGCGCCACCGTCGCGCTGCGCGACGCCCGTATCGCCGTCGCCCCCGGCGATTCGCACGCGCTGGTGGGCCGCAACGGAGCCGGCAAGTCGACGCTGGTGTCCCTTCTGACCGGACTGCGCCGGCCCGACACCGGCGCCGTGCGCTTCAACGGCGAACCCGCGCCGCCCGTCGGCGACATCGACGCCTGGCGGTCCCGGGTGGCCTGCGTCTACCAGCAGTCCACGATCATCCAGGACCTGACCGTCGCCGAGAACCTCTTCCTCAACCGGCAGAGCGCGAGCCCGCTGCAGCCCATCCGCTGGAAGCAGTTGCGCCGCCGGGCCGAGGAACTCCTCGGCGACTACGGCGTGGACGTCGACGCCGGTGCCCGGGCTCGTCAACTCACCGTGGAACAGCGGCAGTTCGTGGAGATCGCCCGCGCCCTGTCGTTCGGCGCGCGCTTCATCGTCCTCGACGAGCCGACCGCGAAGCTCGACGCCCGCGGCATCAGCCGGCTCTTCGACAAGCTGCGCGACCTCCAGGGTCAGGGCGTCGCCTTCCTCTACATCTCCCACCACCTCCAAGAGGTGTACGACCTCTGCACCACGGTCACCGTCTACCGCGACGCGACCCACATCCTCACCGCGCCCGTGGCCGAGGTCGGTCACCAGGCCCTGGTGGAGGCCATGACCGGGGAGACGACCGCCCCCGCCGTCAGTGCCCGGGCGGACGACGGCCGCGCCGCCGGGCCGGAGAGAGGGCAGGCACCGGACGAGCGCCCCGAGCTGCTGGCGATCGAGGGGCTCACACTCACCGGGACCTGCCACGGTCTGTCCCTGTCGGTCCGCTCCGGCGAGGTGGTCGGGCTGGCCGGAGCGGCGGCCAGCGGCAATGTGCGGGTGGGCGAGGCCGTCGCCGGGCTGCACCGCGCCGAGGAGGGCCGGATCACGGTCGGCGGCCGTGCCGTGCGCACCGGCAGCGTGCCGGCGGCGCTGGACGCCGGCGTCGGGCTGGTCCCGGAGGACCGTCATCTCCAGGGCCTGGTCCACAACCGAAGTGTGGCGGAGAACGCGACGCTCACCGTCACCGACCAACTGGGCCCGTTCGGCACGGTGTTGCCCGCCCGGACCAGAGTCTTCGCCCAGCGCATGATCCGGGATCTCGACATCAAGACGCCGGGGGCGGCCACCCCGGTCTCCGCGCTGTCCGGCGGCAACCAGCAGAAGGTCGTCGTCGCCCGGGCGCTGGCCACCGACCCGCGCGTCCTGGTCGCCGTCCGGCCCACCAACGGGGTGGACGTCAAATCCAAGGAGTTCCTGCTGCGCCGGATCCGCGAGGTCGCGGACGGCGGCAGGGCCGCGCTGATCGTCTCCGACGAACTCGACGACCTCAGGGTGTGCGACCGCGTCGTCGTGATGTTCCACGGCCGCGTGGTCGCCGAGTTCGCGCCCGGCTGGCGGGACGAGCAGGTGGTCGCCGCCATGGAGGGCGTGGCCGACAGGACCGACCCACCCGGCGCCGACGCGGCCCCCGACACCGGCGCGGCGCCCGACACCGACGAGGACGAAAGGTAGTCATGTCCGCCACCACTGATGTCACCGACCCCGCGGCGGGCGTGGCGCAGACGCCCGCCAAGGACACCGGGCGCGGCCTCGACCTCGGCCGGTTTCGTGAGCTGTCCCTGATCCCGGCGATCCTGGTCCTGGGTCTGATCGGGTTCATCGTCTCGCCGGCGTTCCTGACCTCCGACAACCTCATCGGCGTGGCCCAGCAGTCCACGGAGCTCAGCCTGCTGGTGCTCGCCACGGCGCTGATCCTGATCTCCGGGCGGATGGACCTGTCCCTGGAGTCCACCATCGGGGTGGCCCCGGTCATCGCCGTCTGGCTCGTGCTGCCCACGAGCGGCGCGCGGTTCACGGGGCTCGGGCTGCTCCCCGAGTGGACGGCCGTCCCGCTGTGTCTGCTGGTGGGCATGGTGATCGGCGCCGTCAACGGGTTCCTGATCCTGAAACTGCGGCTCAACGGCTTCATCGTCACCCTGGGCATGCTGACGATGCTGCGCGGACTGCAGGTCGCCCTCTCCGAGGGCCAGTCCATCGTCGAGCTGCCCTCCTCGTTCACCTACCTCGGCAAGGCGTCGTGGTGGGGGGCGCCCGCGGCGATCTGGATCTGTGTGCTGCTGTTCGCTCTCGGCAGCGCCGCGCTGGCCTGGCTGCGGCACGGCCGCGCGCTGTACGCGATCGGCGGCAACGCGGAGGCCGCCCGCACCGCCGGCATCCGCGTCGACCGGATCGTCTGGGTCGTCCTCATCATCGGCAGCCTGCTCGCCGCGTTCGCCGGCATCCTCTACAGCGGCCACTACGGCTCCATCTCCGCCACCCAGGGCAGCGGCTGGATCTTCCAGGTCTTCGCCGCGACGGTCATCGGCGGGGTCAGCCTCAACGGCGGCAAGGGCTCCGTCTTCGGCGCCCTCACCGGCGTCCTCACCCTCCAACTGGTCGTCAACGTCATGACCCTGGCCGGCGTGCCGCCGCTGTGGAACCAGTTCCTCAACGGCGCGATCATCATCGTCGCGCTGATCATCTCCCGCTTCGCCTCCGGCGAGAAGCAGGAGTAGACGCACAGAGAGGCACGCTCGTGGCACTGACGGACGAGGCCATGGACAAGATCAAGGCGATGATCGTGGCGGGCGACCTCGCGCCGGGTTCCCGGTTGCCGAAGGAGGAACTCCTCGCCGGACAGCTCGGTCTGTCCCGCAGTTCGCTGCGCGAGGCGGTGCGGGCGCTGACCGCGATGCGGATCCTGGTCGCCCGGCAGGGGGACGGCACCTACGTGTCGAGCCTGGAGCCCCATCTGCTGCTGGAGGCGCTCGCCTTCGCCTCGGACGTCTCCCAGGGCCAGACGGCGCTGCAACTGCTGGAGGTGCGCAGGCTGTTGGAGCCGCAGGCGACCGGGCTGGCCGCCGCGCTGCTCGGACCCGAGGACCTCGACGAGCTGGGCGCCGTCCTACGACGGTCCCGCGCCGCCGCGACGGTCGAGGAGTTCGTCGCTCACGACATCGCGTTCCATCTGCGGATCGTCGAGGCCGTCGGCAATCCGGTGCTGTCGATGCTGCTGCGCGTGCTCTCCACCCGCACCCAGCGGGTCCGCATCGTCCGCGGCACCCGGACCGGGCGGGCCGTGGAGCACGCGCACCGGGAACACGACGAGATCCTGCGCGCGCTACGGGCGCGCGACGCCCCGTTGGCCGTCTCGACCGCGACGGTCCATATCGCCGCCGTGGAGCAGTGGTTGGCGGCCGGCCTCGTCGACGATCCCCTTTGCGCACTCGACGGCTGACCGGGGGGAAATGCGCGCGGTGAAGTCCGGGAATTCGGTTGGCTGTTCCGTGGCGGGCATGTGTGGATCCTGTAGTGGCCGGTCATCGGTGGCGGCCTATAAGCCTTTCGGTACTGATTCGATCCGCCGCCGCGTCCCGGAGCAGGCTTGCGGCGATATCTGCTGTGCAGTAACTACGTGAATCATGAACCTGTTCACCCGCGGCGCCTCTTTCCGGCGCTCGGCGCCCCCCACGCCTGCGCAACGCCCCGCCGACTCCCCCGCTTTCCCCTCCGCCGGCCTGCCGGATCCCGCCCTGGCCGCGTTGACCGGCGACTGGATGATCGATCCCGCGCACAGCCGCATCGGCTTCTCCGTCCGGCACGCCCTGGTGACGACGGTGCGCGGCGCCTTCACGCAGTACGAGAGCCGGCTCTCTTTCGACGGGCGCAACCCGGCCCGCTCACGGGCCGAGATCCTGCTGTCCACCGCGAGCGTCGACACCGGCGTGGAGCAGCGAGACGCCCACCTGGTCGGCCGTGACTTCCTGGACGCGGCGACCTATCCGCGTATGCGATTCGCGAGTACGGCCGTACAACTCGCGGGCCCGGACGTCTACCGAATGACCGGAGATCTCACCATCAGGGAAACCACTCGTCCCGTGGTCCTGGAACTCACCTACATAGGACATGTCACCGACCCGTTCGGCTATGAGCGGGCCGGCTTCGACGGCACCACCACCATCAATCGTTCCGAATGGGGTCTGACGTACAACGCCCGGCTGGCCGAGGGCGGCGCCATGGTGAGCGAGAAGGTGCGTCTCCAATTCGACATCGCCGCCATTCGCACCACCGCCGCCGGCTGACGCCCGCGGTGTTCGCGGCCTGCACGGCGCACCCCCGCCGTGTCGGTGCCGGGTCGTAGGCTGATCAACAGGCCGCATTGGTGCGGACGTCCGGACGAGGGGGGAAGCCCGGTGGGTGTGGCGGAGGCGTTCGCAGTGCGGCCCGTCCCGGAGTTGCTCGTCGAGAACTCCTTACGCCACGGCGAGAAGCCGGCGTTCGCCGATGACCGGCGTGGGGTGAGCTGGGCCGAACTGGAGCGCAGAACCGCCCGGTTGGCGGCGCGGCTGGAGGTCGGCCGGGGCGCCCGGGTGGCCTTCTGCCTGGACACGAGCGTGGAGCTGGTCGAGGGGCTCCTCGCCACGGTGCGGGCCGCCGCGGTCGGCGTGCCGCTGAGTTCTCGCGGTACCGACGCCGAACTCGCGGAGCTGTTGACCGACTGCGATCCGGCCGTGCTGGTCACCGACCGGCGGAACCTGCCGCGGATCGTCCGCCTGACGGCGGGCCGCTCGCTGCGGCTGGTGGTGACCGGCGAGGGCCCGCTGCCGGACGGCGCCACGCGCTTCGAGGCCCTCGTGGCCGAACCGTCGTCCGCGCCGCCCGACGACCTCGGCCTGGACGAACCCGCCTGGCTGCTCTACACGTCCGGCACCTCCGGCACCCCCAGGGCCGCGGTGTCCTGCCAGCGGTCCGCGCTCTGGTCCGCGGTCGCCTGCTACGGCCCGCGGCTCGGGCTGTCGGAGACGGACCGGCTGCTGTGGCCGCTGCCGCTCTCCCACACCTACGCCCACTCGCTCTGCGTCCTGGGCGCCACCGTGGCGGCGGCGAGCGCACGGATCACCGCCACGCCCGAGCCGGCCGCACTGGCACGCCTCGTCGGCGAGTTCGCGCCCACCGTCCTGGCCGGTGTGCCCCTCACCTACCGGCAGTTGCTCGACGCCGGCCTGGGGGCGGCGCCGTCGCTGCGGTTCTGCGTCACCGCCGGCGCGCCCAGCGAGCCGGATCTGCGGGAGCAGGTCGAAGCCCGGTTCGGCGCCCCGCTCCTCGACGGCTACGGCAGCACCGAGACGTGCGGCAAGATCGCCATGGAGTCGCCCGACGGGCCGCGGACGCGCGGCGGAAGCGGACTGCCACTGCCCGGCATGGAGGTCCGGCTCGTCGATCCGGAGACGGGACGCGACACCCCCGAAGCTGGCACCGGCACTGGCGCCGGTACTGGCACGGACGCCGGCGCCGGCGCGGAGGGCGAGATCTGGGTGCGCGGCCCCGGTGTCATGCTCGGCTACCACAACCGGCCCGAGGACACCGCCGACGCCGTGCGCGACGGCTGGTATCGCACGGGTGACCTGGGCCGACTCGGCGAGGACGGCGGTCTGACCGTCACCGGCCGGGTGACCGACCGGATCGTGCGCGGCGGCGAGAACGTCGACCCCGCCGAGGTCGAGCACGTGCTGCGCGGCCTGGCCGGTGTGCGGGACGCGGCCGTGGTCGCGCAAGCCCATCCGCTGCTCGGGGAGGTTCCGGTGGCGTTCGTGGTGCCCGAGCGGCAGACACTCGATCGGGCGGGCCTGCTGCGGGCGTGCGCCTCGGTGCTCTCCGCGCACAAGGTGCCCGAGGAGGTCCTGTTCACCCCGGCCGTGCCGCGCACCTCCGCGGGCAAGCCGCGCCGCGCGCTGCTGCGCGAGGCACTCGCCGGGCGCCCCGTCGAACCGACGCTCGCCCGCCTGGCCGGCCGGGCGCCCGGAGAGCGGCGGGCCGCGCTCACCGACCTGGTGTGCGCGGAGACTGCGGCGATCCGGGGCACGGCCGCCGATCCCGGCACCGCGTTCGCCGACCTCGGCCTGACCTCGATGGACGCGATGACCCTGTGGCACCGGCTCAGCCTGCGCACCGGTCTGCGGCTGCCGGCGACGCTCGTCTGGGACCATCCGAACCCGGCCGCGGTCGCCGCCCACCTGGACACCTGGCTGCACGGGGCGCCCGCGCCCGCGAAGGCCGGACCGCGGCGGGGTCCGCAGACCGAGCCGGTGGCGATCGTGGCCGTCGGCTGCCGTTACCCGGGCGGGGTGAGTTCGCCCGAGGACCTCTGGCGGATGGCGGCCGACGGGGTGGACGCCACCGGCGACTTCCCCACCGACCGCGGCTGGGACCTCGCTTCCCTGCACCATCCCGACCCCGACCGGCTCGGGACGACGTACACCCGGCGCGGCGGGTTCCTCGACGACGTCGCGGACTTCGACCCGCTGTTCTTCGGGATGTCGCCCCGCGAGGCCCTGGCCACCGATCCCCAGCAGCGTCTGCTGCTGGAGGTCGCCTGGGAGACGCTGGAGCGCGCGGGCATCCCCGCACCGACGCTGCGCGGCAGCAGCACCGGGGTGTTCGTCGGGCTGATGCACGTCGGCTACGGCAGCGGGGTCTCGCCGCACGAGTTGGAGTCGCAGATCGGCATCGGGTCCTCGGGCAGTGTGGCGTCCGGCCGCGTGTCCTACGTCCTGGGGCTGCGCGGCCCGGTCATGACCCTGGACACGGCCTGTTCGTCGTCGCTGGTCGCGCTGGACCTGGCGGCCAAGTCGCTGCGGGCCGGGGAGTGCACGCTCGCGTTGGCGGGCGGGGTGACGGTGCTGTCGAGCCCGCAGCCGTTCGTCGCGTTCAGCCGTCAGCGGGCTCTGTCGCCGGACGGCCGTTGCCGGTCGTTCGCCGCGGGCGCGGACGGCACCGCCTGGGCCGAGGGCGTCGGTCTGGTGCTGCTGGAGAAGCTGTCCGACGCCCGGCGCCACGGCCATCCGGTGCTGGCCGTGCTGCGCGGGTCCGCGGTGAACTCGGACGGCGCGTCGAACGGCCTGACCGCACCCAACGGCGAGGCACAACGGGACCTGATCCGGCTGGCGTTGGCCGACGCGGGACTGCGGGCGGCCGACGTCGACGCGGTGGAGGGGCACGGCACGGGGACCGCGCTCGGCGACCCGATCGAGGCCGGCGCCCTGCTGGCCGCCTACGGGCAGGACCGGGATCCGGCCGACCCGGTGTGGCTGGGCTCGGTCAAGTCGAACCTCGGGCACACCCAGGCCGCGGCGGGCGTGGCGGGCCTGATCAAGATGATCGAGGCGATGCGCCACGGCGAACTGCCCGCTTCGCTGTACGCGGAGCAGCCGTCACCGCACGTCGACTGGGACGCCGGGGCGGTACGACTGCTCGACCGGGCCCGGCCCTGGCCGCTGCGCGACCGCCCGCGCCGCGCCGCGATCTCGTCGTTCGGCATCGGCGGGACGAACGCCCACGTGATCATCGAGCAGCCGCCGGAGCCGGATGCGATCGACGGCCGGTCCCCCGGTGCCGGCATCGCCTCGGCCGCGATCGGGTCGACGGTCCGTCTGCCGGTCGTGCCCTGGTTGGTCGGCGGCGGCGACGAGGCCGGGCTGCGGGCCCACGCCGGGAGGCTGGCGGCCGAGGTGGCCGAGGTGGGCGGCGAGTCCGCCGTGCTGGACGCCGGATACTCGTTGGCGACCACCCGCGCGCCGCTGTCCCGCCGGGCGGCCGTCCTGGCCGCCGATGCCGACGGCCTGCTCGCCGGGTTGCGCGACCTGGCCGAAGGGGTCGACAGCCCGGCGGTGGTACGGAGCACCGCGCGCACCCGTCCCAAGGTGGCGCTGCTCTGCGCGGGCCAGGGCGCCCAGCGCTCCGGAGCGGGCCGTGAACTGCGCGCCGCCTTCCCCGTCTTCGACGCGGCCTTCACCGCGCTGTGCGAAGAGTTCACGCCGTGGCTCGACCGACCGCTGCTGGAGGTGATCGACGCCCCCGACGACAGCCTGCTGAACCGTACCGACTACGCCCAGCCCGCGTTGTTCGCCTTCGCGGTCGCCCTGCACACGCTGCTCGCCGAGTGGGGGGTGCGACCCGACTACCTGGTCGGCCACTCGATCGGCGAACTGGCCGCCGCTCACATCGCCGGTGTGTTCTCCCGCGCCGACGCCGTACGACTGGTCGCCGCCCGTGGCCGGTTGATGGCGGCCCTGCCGGCCGGCGGCGCGATGGTCGCGGTCCGTGCGCCGCTGGCCGAGGTGACGCGTCGGCTCGACGAGGCGCCCGGCCGGGTCGCGGTCGCGGCGGTCAACGGACCGGCGTCGGTCGTGCTGTCCGGCGCCGAGGACGCGGTGACGGCGCTGGCGGCCCGCATCGGACGGCCGTCGCACCGGCTGCGGGTGAGCCACGCCTTCCACTCGCCGCTGCTGGACCCGATGCTGGCCGAGTATCGCGCGGTCGCCGAGTCGGTGACGTACCACCAACCGTCCGTCCCCGTGGTGTCCACGCTGACCGGTCGTCCCGAGTCCGACGCCCTCGCCGACGCCGACCACTGGGTCCGGCAGGCGCGCGAGACGGTCCGATTCGCCGACGCGGTGGGGTACTTGGCCGAGGCGGGCGTCACGGCGTTCGTCGAGGCCGGTCCGTCCGCCTCGCTCGGCGCGGCGGCCGAGGAGTGCCTCGGACCGGACGCGGACGCGGTGTTCGCCTCGGTCGCCACCGCGCGTACCGCACTTGAGGCGCTGGCCGCGCTGCACGTGCACGGGGTGGCGGTGGACTGGCGATCGGTGTACGCGGGCAGCGGCGCCCGTCGACGCCCGCTGCCCACCTATCCCTTCCAGCGACAGCGCTACTGGCTGAACGCGGTCCGGCACCCGGTCGCAGGCCCGGCCGGTCACCCCCTGATGGGGCAGCCGCTGCCCGATGCGGACGGTCCCGGCATCCGGCACACCGCCGTGCTGTCCACTGCACGTCACCCCTGGCTCGCCGACCACACGATCGGCGACCGAGTGGTGGCGCCCGCGACGCTCTTCGCCGAACTGGCCTGCCGGGCCATCGGCGCCCCCGGCCCTGTCCGGCTGGCCGAACTGGCTTTCCACGAGCCGCTCGTACTGCCCGCGGCGCATCAGCCGCAGGTGCCGGCGCAGATGCAGGTACAGGTGGTGGCCGGGGCGCCGGACGAGACGGGCGGCCGACCGGTCACCGTGTGGGCCCGCCCGACCGACGCCACGGACCCCACGACCCCCACGGACCCCTTGGGACCGTGGACGCGGCACGCGACCGCGAGGACCGCCCCGGCCGAAGCGCCCACCGATCCGCACACCGATCCGCCCGGCGCGTGGCCGCCCCCAGGGGCCGAGCAGATCCCGGTCGACTATCCGCGCCTCGCGGCGCAAGGCCACCGCTACGGGCCCGCTTTCCGCGGGGTGACCGCGCTGTGGCGACGGGACGGCGACCTCTTCGCCGAGCTGGCGCTGCCGCCCGGCGAGGCGGCCACCGCGGGCTCGTACACCCTGCACCCCGCTCTGTTCGACGCGGCGCTGCACTGCGCACTGCTGGCCGAGGAACCGGCGGGCGGGCGCTCGAGGGAGCCCCGGGCCCCGCTCGCCTGCACCGGCCTGACGGTGTATGCGACCGGCGCCTCCGCCGCCCGGGCCGTCGTACGTCGGCTCGGCCCGGACGAGTTCCGGGTCACCCTCTCCGACCCGGCGGGCCGGCCCCTCGCCGCCGTCGAGTCCGTGGTCACCCGCGCGATCCCCACGCGTGCCCTGGCCGCCGCCGAGACGTATCGCCTCGTCTGGCGGCCCGCCGCGCCGGTCCCCGAGATGAGCCCGGAGCACGAGGTGCTCGACGTGGGCCGCCTGGCCGCCGCCCTGCCGGTGGACGCCGCGCAGCCCGACCGTGTGCGCGGGCTTCTCGCGGCGGTGCTGGAGCGGGTGCGCGACTGGACCTCCGATGTACGGCCGGGCCGGCTGGCCGTGCTCACCCACAACGCCACGGGCGACGACCCGGACCTCGCCGAGGCGGCGGTCGCGGGGTTCCTGCGCAGCGCCCAGTCCGAGCATCCCGGCCGGATCGTCCTGGTCGACCGGCGTGGCGGTCCGGCGTCACCGGCGGAGCTGGACGCGGCGCTGCGGACGGACGAGCCTCAGATCGCGCTGCACGACGGTGTCGTTCTGGCGCCCCGGCTCGTTCCTGCGGTTCCGCCCGCCGCCGAGCCACCCGGCCTGGACTGCGCCGGGACGGTGATCGTCACCGGCGGCGCCGGCGCGCTCGGCGCGAGCCTCGCCCGGTACCTGGTCGCCGAACGCGGGGTCCGGCACCTGCTGCTGACCGGTCGCAGCGGCCGGATCCCGGACTGGGCGGGCGAGCTGCCGGCCGAGGTGCGGGTAGTGGCGTGCGACGTGAGCGACCGTACGGCCGTCGACGCCCTGATCGCGTCCTGCCGGCCGGCGCCGACCGCGGTCTTCCACCTCGCCGGGGTGGTGGACGACGGCGTGGTGGACGCGATGACCCCCGAGCGGCTCGCGACCGTGCTCGCGCCGAAGGCGGACGGCGCCTGGCATCTGCACGAGGCGACGAAGGGCCTCGACCTGTCCGCCTTCGTGCTGTACTCCTCGGCTGCCGGTGTGCTCGGCCGGCCGGGGCAGTCGAACTACGCGGCCGCGAACGGGTTCCTCGACGCGCTGGCCCGGCACCGGGTGGCCCACGGTCTGCCCGCGCAGGCCCTGGCCTGGGGCCCGTGGTCCACGCAGGGCGAGGAGGGGATGGCGGGCCGCGTAGCGCCCGAGCGGCTCGGCGAGGGCGGTGTTCTCCCCGTCACCGAGCAGGAGGGCATCGGTCTCCTCGACACGGTGCTGCGGATTCCGGAACCGGTGCTGGTGCCGGTCCCGCTGGACCTCGCGGCCGCGGGCGACGGTCCGGCCACGTCGCCGGTCCTCACGGACCTGCTGCCGCGGCGCTCGTCCCGGGACGAACAGGCCGTCACCGGCGGGCAGGAGATCGGCGGCGGGCCGGCCGGCGCGGCGGTCGGGCAGACGCCCGGTGCGTGGCGCGAGCGGCTCGCCTCCGTCGCCGCGCACGAACGCGAGAGGGTGCTGGCCGAGCTGATCCGCGCCGAGATCGCCGCGGTCCTGGGCTTCCCGGACCCGGCCGCGCTCCCCGCTGAACGGGCGTTCACCGAGCTCGGCTTCGACTCCCTGACCGCCGTGCAGCTCCGCAACCGGCTGAGCGCGTTCACGCGGGTGCGGCTGGCTCCGACCGTCGTGCTGGAGCACCCCACGCTGCCAGACCTCGCCGCCCACGTCCACGCCGCGCTGATCGACGCGGGCGCGCTGCCGCAGGACGGTCCGGCGACAGCGGCCGAAGCCAGTACGGCGCAGGCCGAGGGAAGTACGGCGCAGACGCAGGCCGCGGGCCGTACGGCGGAGGCGGCGGGAGGCACCGAGGCAGAGACGGGCACCGAGGCGGACACAGGGTCGCCGTACCGGTTCAGTGCGCTCTACCACCGAGTGCTGTGCGAGCAGGGGCCGTTGGAGGCGATGGGGCTGCGCCACCTCGCGTCCTACGCCCTGCCGGTCTTCCCCGACGGCGAACGCGCCCGGTACGCGGTCCCGCCGGTCCGACTCGCCCACGGCGACGGCGCCCCGCTGGTGTACATCCCGGACTACCTCTCGCCGTACCAGCGGGTCCCGACCGCTCTGGCCGAGCGGCTCGCAGGCGAGCGCGACGTGTTCCTGCTGGAGCATCCCGGTCTCGGCGCGCTCCGGGCCGTCCCGGACAGCATCGCCACGCTGGTGCGCACGCACGCCGACACGGTGCGCTCGCTGCCCGTCGACGCGGCGCCCGTCCTCGTCGGCTACTGCGCCGGCGGCGCGGTCGCGCATGCCGTGGCCCGCCACCTCGCGCGGACGGGACCGCCGCCGGCCGGTGTGATCCTCCTCGACTCCCATGCCGCAGTGCTGCGTCGCGGCGACCCGCGCGGGCTGGCCCTGATGTCCGCCGGGGCCGACCTGCCGGACGAGCTCGTCGACCAGGTGGACGACTCGTTGCTGATCGCCGGGGGCGGCTACGCGCGCCTGCTGGAGGGCTGGCGGCCGAAACCGTCACCGGTCCCGACGCTGCTGCTGCGCGGCCGGCCCACCCCGCACATGCGGCGCAGCGACCCCGACCGGGACTGGCAGCCGTACTGGCCGCTGCCGCACGACAGCGCGGACCTCCCGGGCGACCACTACTCCCTGCTCCATCGTGACGCCGCGAGCACGGCCGCGGCGATGCGCGCCTGGCTGACGATGTGACCGCCCGTCGGAAGACGTGGCCCCCATGAGAACAGGAGACCCCCTGATGACCTCGGAGTACGACCTCGTCGTCGTGGGCGGCGGGCCGGCCGGCTCGACCGCCGCGACGGCCGTGGCCCTGCGCGGGCACCGGGTGCTCCTGCTGGAGCGCGACACCTTCCCCAGGTACCAGATCGGCGAGTCGCTGCTGCCCGCCACCGTCCATGGTCTGTGCCGCCTGCTCGGGGTCGCCGACGAGGTCGCCCGGGCCGGCTTCACCCTCAAACGCGGCGGGACGCTGCGCTGGGGCCGCGACCCGGAGCCCTGGCAGTTCTCCTTCTCCATGACACCGCGGCTGCCCGAGCCCACCGCGACCGCCTTCCAGGTGGAGCGCTCCCGGTTCGACGAGATCCTGCTGCGCAACGCCGAGCGCGTCGGCGTCGAGGTCCGTGAGGGCGCTCCGGTGCGCCGGGTGCTCACCGGCGAGGGCGAGACCGCGGGCGCCCGGGTGCGCGGTGTCGAGTACACCGCCCCGGACGGGACCGTCCGCACGGCCCTCGCGCGGTTCGTCGTCGACGCGTCCGGCAACACCAGCCGGATCCACGGCCGGGTCGGCGGGCCGCGCGTGTACTCGGACTTCTTCCGCAACCTCGCCGTGTTCGGCTACTACGCGGGCGGCCGTCGGCTCCCCGAACCGAACAGCGGCAACATCTTCTGCGCCGCGTTCGACGCCGGCTGGCTCTGGTACATCCCGCTGCGCGACGATCTGACCAGCGTCGGCGCGGTGATCGCGCCCGAGCACTACGCGGCCGTCCAGCACGACCCGCGGGCCGCCTGGCGGGACATGATCAAGGCCTGTCCGGAGGTCGACCGGCTGCTGACCGGCGTACCGGTCGCGACCGAGCCGCCGTACGACCGGGTCCGGGTGCGCAAGGACTACTCGTACTGGAAGAAGTCGCTGTGGACACCGGGCATGGCGCTGGTCGGCGACGCCGCGTGCTTCGTGGACCCGGTGCTCTCCTCGGGTGTCCACCTGGCCACGTACGGCGCTCTGCTGGCCGCCCGCGCGGTGAACTCCGCGCTGGACGGCAGCGTCCCCGAGGAGCGCGGCTTCGCCGAGTTCGAGGCGCGCTACCGCCGCGAGTACGGCGTGTTCTACGAGTTCCTCATCGCCTTCTACGACATGGAGCGCAGCGAGCGGTCGTACTTCTGGTCGGCGAAGAAGGTCACCCGGGTGGACGTCGACGAGGCCGCCGCGTTCGCCGAGCTGGCCGCGGGAGTGGCGTCCGGCGACGCGGCGGTGGGCGCGAGCGGTCGGCTCGGCGCCCGCTGGAGTGCCGCCGCGGCCGAACTCGACGACGCGGTGGGCCGGTTGGCGACCGACGGGGACCGGGTGAACCCGCTGCTGTCCACCCGAGTCGTCGCCGACACGTTCCGCACCGGTAACGACCTCCAGGAGCAGGCCCTGTACGGCGGCCCGCTCGACGACTCGGGCCCGCCCGCCCCCGACGGGCTCGCGGTCGCCGCGGACGGCTTGTCCTGGAGCGCGCCGTGAGCCCGGCGTCCCGGCGGCAGGGTTATCCGGGGTGGCCGTCGGAGCGCTTGCGGTGGAGGGTGAACGTCTCGAACACCGACAGTTCGCCGTTCGGCTTGTTCACGTTGTAGTAGGTCACGTGCATGCGGGTGGTGTCGCCCGTCCGCGCGTTCCGGTCCTGTCAGGTCTGGCTGACCCTGACGGCCACCGCGCTCGGCTACGGCGGGATGTTCGGCGCGTTCAGCTACATCGCCTACACGTTCACCGAGGTCGGCGGCTTCTCCTCGGGGGATGTCGCCTGGCTGCTGATGGTGTACGGCCTCGGGCTGGTCGTCGGCAGCGTGGTCGGCGGGCGCGCGGCCGACCGTGACCGTGACCGCGCCCTGGTCCTCGCCCTGCTCGGACTCGCCGTCACCCTGGCCGTGTTCGGTCTGCTGGCCGGCAGCGCCGTCGCTTCGGTGATATTGGTGTTCCTGATGGGGCTGTTCGGGTTTGCCGGCGTACCCGGCCTGATCACTCGCGTCACCGACTTCGCCCACGGCGCGGCACTGGCCGCCAGCGCCAACGTCTCCGCGTCCAACGTCGGCAACGCGCTCGGCGCCTGGCTCGGGGGCCTGGCCATCACCGCGGGCCTCGGCTACACCGCGCCGCTCTACGTCGGCTCCGGCATCGCCCTGGTCTCCGTCGGCGTCATGGCCGTCGCCGCCCACCTGGCCAGGACGCACGCCCAGGAGCCCGCCTCCCGCGGGTGAGGCGAGGGTGGCTTCAGGCAGAAGTCGTGGTCTCGAACCACGTGGGTTCGTCGGAGAGCGCCTGTTTGATGCGGAACAGCTGGCGTTCGTGCATGGGCGGCAGGGCGTCCACCGCGAACCAGCCCACCGCGACGGACTCGTCGTCGTTGACCCGTGCCTCACCGCCGACGGCCCGGCAGCGCAAGGTGACGTCCATGAACTGGCACTTGTCGCCGTTCGGGTACTCCACCTGCCGCCCCGTGCGGACCAGGACGACGCGCTCGGGGACGCAGTGCACGCCTGCCTCCTCGTACACCTCCCGCACGGCGCAGTCGGCGGGCTGCTCCCCCGGGTCCGGGATGCCGGTGATCACGGTCCACTGGTGGTTGTCCGCGCGCTGCCCGAGCAGCACCCGGCCCTCCTCGTCGAAGACGACGGCGCTGACGCCGGGGAGCCAGAGCAGCTGGTGGCCCGCGGAGGCCCGGATCTCGGTGATGAAGTCAGGAGTCGGCATGGGCCGAGCCTACCCGGGCGCCCTCAACCCGGGCGGCCTGACCGATTCGTCGTCAGGCCGCCGCCGGCCCGCCGCCAGTCCTCGTCAGGCCGCAGCCAGGCCGCCACCAGTCGGCGGTCGCCTCGGTCGCCAGTCGTCGTCAGGTCGTCGCGCTCCGGCGGGCGCGCACCCCGGCGCCGATCGCCCATCCCAGGCCGCCCGCGGCGACGAGCACCAGGGCGATCTCGGGCAGGATGCCCAGCTTCGTCGCTGGCGTCTCCGAGGAGCGCAGGGGCACCTTCTGCACCAGCGAGTCCGCGACGAACATGCCGGTCTTCTGGGTGATCCTGCCGTCCGGCATGATGATCGCGCTGACGCCGCTGGTCACGGGCACCGTGACGGTCCGGCTGTGCTCGACGGCGCGGACGCGGGACATGGCGAGCTGCTGGTATGTCATCTCGCTGCGGTCGAAGGTGGCGTTGTTGCTGGGCACGGAGATCATCTGCGCGCCGTGGGTGACCGTGTCGCGCACGGCCCAGTCGAAGGCCGCCTCGTAGCAGGTGGCGAGGCCGACCTTGGCGCCGTCCATGTCGAACACGCCCGGCTTGCTGCCCCGGCTGAAGTCCTGGCGGACCATGGAGGTCCAGTTCTCGTTGATGGCGCCGATGAAGGAGCGCAGCGGAAGGTACTCGCCGAACGGCTGGACCTGCCGCTTGTCGTACGTCTGGGTGGGTCCCTTCACCGGGTCCCACAGGATCTGCTCGTTGTAGAGCTTGCCGTCCCGCCCGACGACCCCGCCGACCGAGATGGGCGCGCCGATCGCCTTGGCCGCGTTGTCGATCACGACGGCGGCGTCGGCGTAGGCGAAGGGGTCGATGTCGGAGGAGTTCTCGGGCCACAGCACGAAGTCGGGCTGCGGGACCTTGCCCGCCTTGACCTCGGCGGCCAGGCGTTGCGTCTCGCGCGCGTGGTAGTCGAGGACGGCTCGGCGCTGGGCGTTGAACTCCAGGCCGAGACGGGGCACGTTGCCCTGGATGAGGGCGACCGTCGCGGTGCCGTCCTGCGCCTTGTCGCTCACCAGCGCGCGTGCGGCCACGGCTCCGACGACCGGAACGGCCACGCTGAGCAGTGCCACGGCGGCGGCTGAGCGCCGCACCTCACCCGTGTTGCGGCGGTCCAGGACGAGGCGCACGACCTCGTACAGGCCGAAACCGCACAGGACGACCGCGAAGCCGAGGACGGGAGTGCCGCCCAGCGCGGCGAGCGGCAGGAAGACGCCGTCCGCCTGGCCGAAGGCGATCTTGCCCCAGGGGAAACCGCGGAAGGGCACGCGCGCGCGTGCCGCCTCGCCGGCGATCCAGAGCGCGGCCGCCCACACCGGCCAGGCCGGCAGCTTCGACACGGCGGCTATGCCCACGCCGACCAGCGCGACGAAGACCGCCTCGATGGCCGCCAGGGCGAGCCACGGGCCAGGGCCGACCTCGACGCCGGTCCACACGAGGAGCGGCAGCAGAAAGCCCAGCCCGAAGAGGTAGCCGAGGCCGAGGGCCGCCTTCCAGCTGCGCCCGCGCAGGACCCAGCCGAAGACGGCGAAGGCCGGCAGCGCCAGCCACCACAGGATGCGCGGCGGGAAACTGACGTAGAGCAGCACTCCGGAGAGCGCCGCGGCGGCGGCCGGGACGAGGCGCAGGAGCCGCGCGCCGCGCGAGAGCGGCGCGGTCTGCGGTTCCAGCTGGTCCGGCTGGCCCACGGGAGGTGCGGTGACGGTCACTCCGGGAGTGTACGGCGGGCGCCCTTTCGGCCGACAGCACGGTCCGCGGAGCGGGCCGGTGGGCGACGGCACGCGCCGGCCGTCGACATACGCCCCCCACGGCGCTCCATCACGGCACGACCCGGCGCACAACCCGGCGCAAGTCATCCACAAACCGCCCATCAGCCGTTACGGTGTGGCAGAGCTCCGGTCGCTCAGGCGTTCGGGGTCCGTCACGGTTCAGGTCCGTCACGGTCGGGGGGCGACCGGGTTCGGGGGGACGGGGTGGGTTCCACGGGGATGACGTCTGCGGCCGGCACGGACGCGGACGGGGAAAGACGAAACGTTTCCGACGCGGCGGGCGTGGCCGTGTTCGGGGCCTGCGCCATCTGGTCCCTGATCACCGCCGCGGTGCACGGCGGCCGCCCCGAGGGCGTTCTGCTCGCGGTGCTGGCGCTGGCCGCCGGATATGCGGCGGGCCGGATCTTCGGGGTGCTGCTGCCGGTCGCCGCGCCCTGCGCCGGGGCGCTGGCCGGGCTCGCCCTGACGGTGGCCCTGCCCCGGCTCGACCCGGGGCCCGAGATCGTCGAGCCGCTGGGCCACGCCGGCGCCACCGCCGCGCTGCTGACCCTGTCGGCCGGCGCCGCCTGCTGCGCCGCCTGGGCCACCCCGCTCCCCGCGCTGCGGTACGCGCTGTGGCTGCTCGCCGGGGTGATCGCGGTCACCGGGGCTCTCCTGGGCTCGGTCACGGCCGTGGTGTGCTGTGGCGCGGTGCTGCTGTGCTCGCTGGCCGCCGGCCGGATGCGCCGCCGGGGACCGGGCCTGCTGGCGCTGGCCGGCACGGCCTTCCTGATGACCGGCCTGACCTGGGCGATCGCCGCAGACGCACTGCCCGGCGGGCTCGCCGACGCGGTGCGCGACCGACTGACGCCTCGCCGGGTCGACCTCTGGCACGACGCCCTGAGCATGGCCCGTCACGAGGCCGGACTCGGCGTGGGTCCCGGACGCTTCGGAGAGCTGAGCACGACGGCGGTGCAGTCGACCCTGTCCGACGGCAAACCCCATTCCGCGCCGCTGCAACTGGCTGCCGAGCAGGGCGTCATCGGGGTGCTGCTGCTCGCCGCGGGCTTCTGCTGGGTGCTGTTCGCCCTGTGGCGCGCGCCGCGCCCCACGCCGGTCGTCCTCACCGCGGGCGCCGCGCTCACGGCCCTCGCGGGCCTCGCCGCGATCGGCAACGCGCTGAGCTTCACCACGGTGTCGGTCGGCGCGGGGCTGCTGGCTGGCCTGGCCACAGCCCGACCGCTGGCCCAGCAGGCCGCGGCGCCCGAGGCGCCGACGGGGTACGAGAGGAACCTCCGCCACGGCGACCGCCCGGCCGCCTGACGGCGGGCGCGACCCGGAGTGGGACCCGGCCGGCTGTCGGACGGACGTCAGTGTGCGGCGCCCGCGGCGCCCGTCCGCAGCCGGGCCCTGATGACGCGTACGGCGGACTCCGCGTCGTCCACGGTGATCGTGAACGTGTGACCGTCCCAGAGCCGCAGCAGCACGCCCTCGCCACGGCGTACGACGACGGCGGTGCCCTTCTCCGGCCGCCAGCGGTAGCCCCAGCCGCCCCAGTGGCGCGGGGTGACGAGCGGTACGAAGTCGGCGCCTGCGACATGGGCCAGCGGGATGCGGCGGCGCGGCAGGCCGATGTGACCGCAGCGCACTTCGAGGGACTCCTTGTCGAGCTTCAGGTCGACGTGGACGAAGGCGAGGGTGCCGAAGAGGACCAGCAACCCGGCGGCGATGCAGCCGACGACGGCCATGGCGAGCGGGGCGATGCCCGACGTCCACGCGGAATCGACGGCGAGCTCGATGCCGAGCGCCATGCAGGCGGCGCCGACGAGCGCGAGCAGCCACTGGAACCGGTTGGTGGCGCGCCCGGTCCAGACGTCGGGGTGCGGGGCGTCACGATGCGGGACGTCGGGAGGCGGAGTGCTCTCGTCTTGGGGGTGGTCCCTCATATGCATGAGGTTACTCAGGTTTCGCTGCGCCGGTAGCCCGTTGCGCAGAGTGACTGCTCCGCCCGGGCGGCGAGCCGTCCCCGAGGACGGCGTGGACCGCCCGTCGGTCACTGCGCGGGGCTGACGGCCTGGAGCAGGCGGCCTTCCGCGTAGGCCAGGGCGGGCTCCGGGAGATCGCCCTGGCGGCCGCTGAGGATCACGGTCACGGTGCCGAGGGCCGCCGCCTCGGGTGCGGGGCGCGCACCGATCCGGCGCAGTGCCTGAGCCGCCACTGCCCCGGCCGAACCGTGCAGGACGAGCGGCGGACGCCGGGGGCGCTGCACGGCGGCACGGATGCGGTCGGCGACCAGTTCGTAATGGGTGCAGCCCAGGACGACGGTCGTCACCTCGTCGGGGGTGAGGGCGGCTGCCGCGGCGACCGCGGCGTCGATCGCCGCCTCGTCGGCGTGCTCCACGGCCTCGGCCAGTCCCCAGCAGGGCACCTCGGCGACCGGGACTCCGTCGGCGAAGTCCTGGATGAGGCCCCTCTGGTAGGGGCTGCCGGTGGTGGCGGGGGTCGCCCAGATCGCGACGGGACCGCCGCCGGCCGCGGCCGGCTTGATCGCCGGGACGGTGCCGATCACCGGGATGCCGGGTTCGAGGCGGGCGCGCAGGGTGGTCAGGGCGTGCACGGTCGCCGTGTTGCAGCCGACGATGAGGGCCTCGGGCCGGTGCGCGGCGGCGGCGTCGGCGACGGCCACGGCACGCTCGGTGAGGTCCTGGGGGGTGCGCGGACCCCAGGGCATGCCGTCGGGGTCGAGGGAGAGCACGAGATCGGCGTCGGGTCGCAGGCGCCGTACCGCGGCGGTGGCCGCCAGCAGACCGATTCCGGAGTCCATGAGCGCGATCTTCACCCGGCCACCATAGACGATGGGCTCTTGACGGCCGGTCGGGTGGGGCAGACTGCGCGCGTGAGCGCCATCGTGTGGATCGCCGCCCTGTCCCTGGCCGCCTGGCTGTGGCTGCTGCTCTGTCAGGGCTTCTTCTGGCGTACGGATGTGCGACTGCCGGCTCGGAGAGAACCGGAGCGGTGGCCGTCGGTCTGTGTCGTCGTCCCCGCGCGCGACGAGGCGGCGGTGCTGCCCGCGAGCCTGCCGTCGCTGCTCGCGCAGGGGTATCCGGGACGGGCCGAGATCTTCCTCGTCGACGACGGCAGCTCGGACGGCACGGGCGAACTGGCGCGCGATCTCGCCCGGCGCCTCGGCGGGCTCCCGCTGACCGTGGACTCGCCGGGCGAGCCGCCCGCGGGCTGGACCGGCAAGCTGTGGGCGGTGCGGCACGGCATCGCGCTGGCACGCGCGCGTGAGCCCGAGTACCTCCTCCTGACGGACGCCGACATCGCGCACGCGCCCGACAGCCTGCGGGAGTTGGTGGCGGCAGCGCGCACCGGGGGTTTCGACGTCGTCTCCCAGATGGCCCGGCTGCGGGTGGACAGCCTGTGGGAGCGGCTGGTGGTACCGGCCTTCGTCTACTTCTTCGCGCAGCTCTACCCCTTCCGCCGGATCGGCCGGCGTGGGGCGCGCACGGCGGCCGCGGCGGGCGGCTGCGTACTGCTGCGCGCCGAGGCGGCCGAGCGGGCCCGGATCCCGGACGCCATCCGGCATGCCGTCATCGACGACGTGGCGCTCGCGCGCGCGGTGAAGGGCGGGGGCGGCCACATCTGGCTGGGACTGGCCGAGCGGGTGGACAGCGTGCGCCCGTACCCGAGGCTGCACGACCTGTGGCGGATGGTCTCGCGCAGCGCCTACGCGCAACTGCGTCACAACCCGCTTCTGCTGACCGGTACGGTGCTCGGACTCGCCCTGGTGTACCTGGCGCCGCCGCTCGCCCTGCTCACCGGGCTCGCCTTCGGCAGTCCGGCCGCGGCGGTGCCCGGCGGTCTGGCGTGGCTGGTGATGACGGGGACGTACCTCCCGATGCTGCGTCACTACGGTCAGCCGCTGTGGCTCGCTCCCCTGTTGCCGTTCACCGCGTTCCTCTACCTGCTGATGACGGTGGATTCAGCGGTGCAGCACTACCGGGGGCGCGGCGCGGCCTGGAAGGGCCGCACCTACGCACGTCCGGACGCCGTGACCGACGAGGGCTGAACCCCGGGGCGGGGGCCCTACTTCCGGCCCGGGGTCCAGTTCATGCCCCACCCGTAGGCGTGGTCGACGGTCCGCTGCGGGCTCACCCCGCGCTCGGGCACCAGGTAGCGGGCCTCGCGCTGGACTACGAGGTCGCCGCCGTGGTTGGTGATCAGCGCGAGGGCGCACACCGTCGAGGGGACCGTGCACTCGTCGAGGGAGAAGTCGATCGGGGCGCCGAACTGCGGTCGCAGGGTGACCGTGGCGTGCAGGTCGGCGAAGGAACGGGCGCCCTCGTAGATGGTGACGAAGACGAGGATGCGCCGGAGGTCGTTCTTGCGGTCGAGGTTGACGGTCAGGTTCTCGCCGCTCGCCACCGCGCCGGTGCGGTCGTCGCCGTCGAGGTGGATGTAGGGCGGCTGGTGCAGGGCGCCGAAGGCGTTGCCGAGGGCCTGGACCACGCCCTTGCGGCCGTCGGCGAGTTCGTACAGGGCGCACAGGTCGAGGTCGAGGTCGTTGTGCAGGGCCATCGCCCGCCCGCGCTTGCTGCCCCACCCCGAGAACTGCTTGCGTGTCTCCCAGTTGAGGTTCACGTGGAGGGCGCCCGAGGTGCCGCCCTGCTTGGTCAGGGAGACCGACGGGGCGGCCTTGGTGAGCGTCACCTTGGTCAGGCGGACCGGCGCGGCGGGCGGCGCCGACGGCGGGGGCGGGGCCTGGTGGACGGGCGGGGGAACCGTGGCCGGGAAGGCGGGCCTGGTCGGCGGTGGCGGAGGCGGGGACTGCGGGGTCGACGGCGCCGGGGCGGCGGCGTGCTGGGGCTCGTCCACGGTGATCCCGTAGTCCGTGGCCAGGCCTTCGAGGCCGCTGCCGTAGCCCTGTCCGACGGCCCGGAACTTCCAGGCGCCCTGGCGGCGGTAGAACTCGCCCAGCACGAACGCCGTTTCGACGGTGGCGCCGGCGCTGTCGAACCGTGCCACGACGGTGCCCGCGGACGCGTCCCGTACCTCGATGTAGAGGTCCGGGATTTGACCGAACGAGCCGCCGTCCGTCGAAGCGGCCAGGACCACGGTCTCGATCGCGGGCTCCACGCGCGCGAGGTCGACGAGAAGGGCGTCCGTGACGCGGCCCGCGGCGTCGCGCTTGCCTTCGTGGCGCACGGCCCCGGAGGAATGGGCCGGCTGGTTGTAGAACACGAAGTCGGCGTCGGAACGGACCTTTCCGCCCACGAGGAGCAGCGCCGACGCGTCCGCGTCCGGAACGCCCGGTCCCGAGCGCCAGCCCAGTTCGACTCGCAGTGCCGTGGTCGGCACCGGGGCGTTGGACCCCTTCGACATTGACATGCACGTCCCCCTTGTGTGTCGGTGCGCCCAGGCCGCACGCCCGGCACCCCTCGGGTTGTCTACCCGGCCAACCTATTGCGCAGGACAACGAACTCCCATCGGGAACACCGGATCAGCGTCGGCCGACCCGCCGGTAACCCGCTCGGAACTCGGCCTTTACACGATCTACAGACGGTTTACCGTCCCTTTTTCCCAACTTCGCTCGCATTAGGGATCCGAGGCCACTACCGACACGGAAAACAACCTTCTTATCGGTCTCCCCAACCAGCACATCGTGGGCTTAACTTATGTGCCATGACCTCCCCCCGCTCCACCTATGGCGGCGGCTACTACGCCTCCTTCCCGGACACTCCGATCTACGACTCGCTCGTGGCCGAGCGGGGCACCCCGCAGATCGCCCCGATCCGGGTCCCCGCCGCGTACGACATGGGCAGCAGCAACCTGCCCGCGTTGCCGTCGGCGCTGCCCGCCCTCCCGGCAGGCCCTTCCCAGGCGCCCTACGGCTACCCGCAGGCACAGCAGCCCGCTCCGCTGCAGCAGGCCCCGGCGGCGTACATCCCGCCGCAGGCCGCCGCGCCGCGCGGCTATCCCGGCTCCCAGGCGCAGCAGCAGCCGCGCCCGGCGGGTCACGGCATGGGCTACGAGGCGATGCGCCCGGCCGCGCCCCGGCCCGCCGCGCCTCAGTACCAGGACCCGTACAACCAGCAGCAGCAGTACCGCGGCGGCTACTGAGTCGCTCCACCCCGGGTCGTCGGCGCCGCCTGGCAGGATGACCCCATGGGGAATGCGGAGCTGCTGTCGATACACGTCCATCCGGTCAAGGCGTTCCGGGGCCAGGCGCCGCGGAAAGCCGTCGTGGAGCCCTGGGGGCTGGCCGGTGACCGACGCTGGACGCTGATCGACCACGGGGGAAAGGTCGTCACACAACGCCAGCAGCCGCGCCTCGCGCTGGCCGCCGCCGAGCTTCTGCCCGGCGGCGGCGTGCGTCTGTCCGCGCCCGGTCTCGAGCCGCTGGCCGTGCGGACACCCGAACCGGTGGGCACGGTGTCGCTGGAGATCTTCGGCGACAAGGTGGAGGGGGTCCTCGCCGACGCTGCCGCACACGCCTGGTGCAGCGCCCACCTCGGCGTCGACGTACGGCTGGTGCACATGGACGCCCCCGCGACGCGCAGGCCCGTCGATCCCGAGTACGCGCTGCCCGGCGAGACCGTGTCCTTCGCCGACGGATATCCGCTGCTGGTCACCACGACCGCGTCCCTCGACGCCCTCAACTCCCTGATCGCGCAGGGCGGGCACGCCGACGAGGGGCCGCTGCCGATGAACCGTTTCCGGCCGAACCTGGTCGTGGCGGGCACCGACCCCTGGGCCGAGGACGGCTGGTCGCGCCTCGCCGTCGGCGAGGTCGAGTTCCGCGTCGCCAAGTCCTGCGGACGGTGCGTCGTGACCACCACCGACCAGAGCACCGCCGGGCGCGGCAAGGAGCCGCTGTCCACCCTCGGCCGGCACCGGCGCCTCGACGGCAAGCTGGTCTTCGGGCAGAACCTGGTGCCCCTGTCCCGGGGCACGGTCAGGGTCGGCGACCCGGTGCGCGTCCTCGCCTAGCCAGCGCGCCGTCATCGCATGGTTCCGGCCTCCATCAGGGCCGGGGCGATCCGCGGGAACCCCCGCCCGGTCCCGGAGCGTTGGCACTGCGTGAGAAGTTCATGAGAGGTCCCGAGCCCTGGTGATTTCGCTCTCTCTTTCACCGGGCTCGCGCGTGAACGGCTCCGACGGGAGTTATCACGGAGGGGGAAGGGGGTGCGGACGGTGCGAGCGATCCGCGGAATCTGGCGCTGGCGACACAACCCGCTGCGCCGTGGCACGGACCTGGCCGAGGCCTGGGTGGCCCTGTCGGCCCTCCTCCTGATCCTGCTCGTGGCGCCCGTGGTGGGCTCGGTCGTCGGAGCGGTCGCGCAGGGCGTCCTGCAACAGGCGGTCCGCGAGCAGCGTGTGTCCCGCCACGAGGTCACGGCCACCGTGGTGCGGAAGGTGGACGGCTCGCCCCTGGAGATGGACCCCGAGACGGCCACCGGCCGGGACTCCCGTACGCGGGTCGTCGCCGACTGGACCGCGCCGGACGGCACCACGCAGCACGGCACGGTCCTGGCGGGCCTCAAGACCCCGCACAGCGGCGACCACTTCGAGATATGGACGGACGGACACGGCCGGCTGGTGGCCCGCCCGCTGGACTCCGCCACGGCGACGACGCACGCCGTGCTCGCCGGTTTCGGCGCGGCCCTGCTCACCGCGGGCCTGGTCGAGGGCGGCCGACGGCTGATCGTCTGGCGCATGGTCCGCCGCCGGTACGCCCGTTGGGATCAGGCCTGGGACCGGGCGGGCCCGGACTGGGGCCGCACCGGCACCGGCAGCTGACGGCCTTCCGTCTCTGGTCAACCCACCACCCGCGCGCACGCTACGGTGGTCCGGCCGAAGCATTTCGGCATCAACCCGCGTACCACGAGGTGGGGGCACAGCAACGCCATGGCACAGGGCACGGTCCAGGTGACGCACACCGGCACATCGAGGTGGCGGCGCCGCACGGGTGAGTACGCATCGCTCGCCGCCGCCCTGGAGGCCGCGGCCGAGGGCGATGTCCTCACCATCGCTCCCGGCACCTACCGGGAGAACCTCGTGGTGCAGCGGTCGGTGACGCTGCGCGGCCCCGAGGGCTCCCCCGGCTCCGTGCGCCTCGCGCCCGTGGACGGGGTGCCGCTGACCGTGCGGGCCTCTGCGGTGGTACAGGACCTGCACGTGGAGGGCCAGGACGCGGCGGCGCCCGCCGTGCTCGTCGAGGAAGGCACGCCGGAGCTGCTGGACCTGCGGATCGTCACCCGCTCCGCGGCGGGCATCGAGGTGCGGGGCAGCGCCCGCCCGACGGTCCGGCGGTGCACGGTGGACAATCCGGCGGGCATCGGCATCGCCGTGGTCGACGGCGGCGGCGGTGTCTTCGAGGAGTGCGAGGTCGTCGCGGCGGGGCAGGCCGGCGTCGCGGTGCGCGGGGGCGCGCACCCCCGGCTGGAGCGCTGCCGGGTGCACCACACCTCGGGCGCGGGTCTGAGCGCGACCGGCGACAACTCGGCGCTGGAGGCGGTGGGGTGCGAGGTGTACGAGGTCAGGGGCAGCGGTGTGCAGATCACCGCCCGGGCCACCGCCCACCTCACCGACTGCGATGTGCACCGCACGACCGCCGACGGCGTCACCCTCGACACGGACGCCGTGCTCACCCTCGCCGACTGCCGTATCCACGACATCCCGGAGAACGCGGTCGACCTGCGCTCCCGCTCCGTCCTGACGCTGACCCGCACGACGGTGCGTCAGTTCGGGCGCAACGGGCTGTCGGTGTGGGACCCGGGCACACGGGTGGACGCCAACCAGTGCGAGATCTTCGACAGCACCGGCGACTACCCGGCCGTCTGGGTCAGCGACGGCGCCACCGCCGTGCTGGACTCCTGCCGGGTGCACGATGTGCCGGACGCGCTGTTCGTCCTCGACCGCGGCTCGCGCGCGGACGTCGTCGACAGCGACCTCTCCCAGGTGCGCAACACGGCCGTGTCGGTGAGCGACGGCGCGACCGCCCAGCTCGACGACTGCCGGATCCGGGACGCGGCGACCGGCGCGTGGTTCCGTGACCACGGCAGCGGCGGCACCCTGAACAACTGCACGGTGGACAGCACGCAGACCGGCGTGATCGTCACCAAGGGCGCCGACCCCACCGTCGAGCGCTGCACGGTCGACTCCCCCGCCGAGGCCGGCTTCTATGTGTCGGCCGGCGGTCGCGGCAGCTTCCTGAACTGCCGGGTGACCAACAGCGGCGGCTACGGCTTCCACGTGATAGACGGCAGTCGTACGACGCTGCGCAAGTGCCGTACGGAGCGCTGCGCGCGCGGTGGCTACGAGTTCGCGGACGCCGGGGCGGACGCCACGCCCGGTTCCGGTCCGGTGGTCGAGGACTGCACCAGCGACGAGAGCGCGGGCGTGCGGACGCCGACGGCCATGGGGGCGCCGGAGACGGCCGTGCAGACGACCGCCCAGTCGCCCGGTCTGCTCGGGGTGATCCCCGAGCAGCGCGTCACCGTGCCGGAGCCGCAGCACCCCGCCGTCGAGCCGCAGACGTCGGTGCGGACCTCCAAGGACGTGCTCGGCGAACTGGACACGCTGGTGGGCCTGGAGAGCGTCAAGCGGGAGGTGCGGGCCCTCATCGACATGATCGAGGTGGGCCGTCGCCGCCTGCAGGCCGGGCTCAAGGCGGCGTCCGTCAAGCGCCACCTGGTCTTCACCGGCTCCCCCGGCACCGGCAAGACGACGGTCGCGCGTCTGTACGGCGAGATCCTCGCCGCCCTCGACGTCCTGGAGAAGGGCCACCTCGTCGAGGTGTCCCGTGTCGACCTGGTCGGCGAACACATCGGCTCGACGGCGATCCGGACTCAGGAGGCCTTCCAACGGGCGCACGGCGGTGTGCTGTTCATCGACGAGGCGTACGCGCTGTCGCCGGAGGACGCGGGACGGGACTTCGGCAAGGAGGCCATCGACACCCTGGTGAAGCTGATGGAGGACCACCGGGACGCCGTGGTGGTGATCGTGGCGGGCTACACGGCCGAGATGGAGCGGTTCCTTTCGGTCAACCCCGGAGTGGCGTCCCGTTTCTCACGGACCATCACCTTCGGTGACTACGGCCCCGACGAGCTGCTGCGGATCGTGGAGCAGCAGGCCGAGGAGCACGAGTACCGGCTCGGCCCGGGCACCGCGGACGCCCTGCTGAAGTACTTCACGGAGCTCCCCAAGGGCCCCGCCTTCGGCAACGGACGTACCGCGCGGCAGACGTTCGAGGCGATGGTCGAGCGGCATGCCAGCCGGGTCGCCCAGGTGGCGGAGCCGGACAAGGACGACCTGACGCTGCTGTACGCGGAGGACCTGCCCGAGCTGCCCTGATCCGCTCACACGCGCTGCACGGGGACCTCCGGTCGCAGCCGCCCCAGCAGCAGCTCGCGCTCCTGCGCGAACGCCGGGTCGGCCTGGTAGTCGGAGTGGCCCAGGATGGGCGCGGGGAGCGGGTGCTCCGCGGTGCGGCCGTACGCCAGCGGGTCGGCGAGGGGCTCGCGGTCCACCTGGGGGCCGCAGTCGTCGCCGGAGAGCCGTACCGGGCCGCCGATGGGGTCGGTGAGCCGGTACAGGTTGCGCCAGCAGTCGATGTCCTCGTGCAGGGCGGCGAGCGCGGCCGGCCCGAAGTGGGCCGGGAACCAGCGTCCGTAGAGCCGCTCGATCGGGGAGCCGTAGGTGAGCAGGGCTACCCGTTTGCGGTCGGAGGGCTGCAGCTGCCAGGCCGCTGCGGCCGCGAGGACGCTGCCCTGGGAGTGGCCGGAGATGACGAGGCGCCCGCCCGTGGCGCGCGTCCAGGTGGCCATGCGCCAGGTCAGGTCGGGTACCGCGCGCTCGGCGTAGCAGGGCGGGGCGAAGGGGTGCGCGGCGCGCGGCCAGAAGGTGCCGACGTCCCAGAGGATGCCGATGGTGCGCCGCGCCGAGGGGTCCTTGTAGGCGCGCCGGCCCCAGGTGACGAACAGGACGAAGCCCAGCCCGATCAGCCAGGAGCCCAGGGCCTGGGCGGTCTGGGCCGCCCCGTGCACGAAGGGCTGGGCCGTCTGCCCGGCCTGGACCGGGGTCTTCCCGGTGCTGAACGCGCCGACGATCGCGCCGGCGCCCAGGACCAGGGTCGCGGTGGAGGTGACGGCGACGAGCAGGGGTGCGCGGTCGGTGAGGGTGGCCATGGCACGGGCGCGGGCGATACGACGGGTTCGGGCCGGGTCCCCGGTCTTCACCCCGTACTCCCGGACGACCTTGTCCTGCTCGGCGCGGGTCAGCAGCAGGGTCCGCCGGCCGAGTACCGCGCACAGCACCAGCAGGACCGAGATCAGCACGGGGATCGCGGACGCCTGCCAGGTCAGCAGCACGGGCGGCCCGTCGAGGGAGGTCCCGGTGCCGTCCAGCCAGTCCGACACCCGCTGCGACACGCCGCCCGACATCACCCCGCCCAGCGCACAGGCCAACAACGCGACCGCGGGCCCGCCGAGCCCCCGCAGCGCACAACGATCCAGCCGCCCGGCGGCGCCCTGGCCGACGCCCTTCGACACGAGGCCGACCGGGTCCGCGGGCGCTGCGTCCGTCTCGCGAGGTGCGGTGGAGCCGACGGCGCTGCCGGGCGGTGCGGGCTCCTGGGGGCAGTGGTGCAGGGTGCGGGCGACGACGGCGAGGGCGATGACCAGGGCGCCCTGGGCGAGGGCCAGGCCGCCGAAGGTCGCGTCGCCCGGGAGGCGGCCCTCGGACGTCCAGCCGGGGCGGTCCCATCCGGCGTACACCAGCGTGAGAGCGAGCAGGACGAAGGCGGCCAGCGGGAGACGACGGACGAGGTGGGCGTCGAGGCTGCGGTCGAGACGGTGCTCGCTGCGGCCCCGGCGGCACACCACCCACACCGTGGCCAGCGCTGCCGCGACCAGGGACACCTCCAGCAGCCGGCCGAGCCCGGCGAGGAGGGCGGAGCCGCCGGGCCGACGGTCCTGGCGTACGGCCGCCGTGCCGACCGCCGCGGCCACCGTCAGCAGTCCCGCCGCGGTGTGCGCCGCGCGCAGGCGGGCCACCAGGCGGCGCCCGTACCAGAAGCCGGGCCGGCCGAGCGCGGTGTGACCGGGGTCGTTCTCCGGTTCGGGCGTGCGGTCGAGGGGTTCCTGGGACTCGTACGCCCGCCAGGTGCGGTGGGAGAGGTACCAGAGGAGGCCGGTGAGGGCGGTCGGGACCAGGGCGGCGAGGGCGAGACGGCGGCCGGGCAGGCTCCACCAGCCGTCGTTCGAGACCGCCGGGGAGAGAAAGCCCAGCCAGGAGTGGCGCTCGGCGCACGCGGGCGTGCCCGCGCACTGCCAGGCCGTCAGGTCGAGGGCTACCTCGCAGGCCGCGGCGACGAGCAGCACCGTCAGGCTCAGCGCCGCGAGCCGCACCAGCAGTCCGTAGAGACGCACCGTGCGGATGCGTTCCCGGGCGGCGGGGCGCATCCAGTGGGCGAGGTTGACGACCATGAACGGCAGCAGCAACAGCCACAGGGCGCGGGTGCCGTTGCCGGAGGTGAGGTTGGACCAGACGTAGGCCTCGGGGACGGGTGCGTCGCGGCCGCGGTCGTCGCCGGGTCCGGTGTCCGCGGTGACGTCGTCGGCGCGCCGGTAGACGGCCGCCGTGTCGTCGCCGGTGATCCGCACCGTGCGCGGATCGTTCAGCATCTTCTCGGGCGTGGCGCCACCCACGCCGTGTACCAGGAGTTCCAGGGCCGTTCTGTCCGCAGAGGCAGGTTCCACTGTTCGCACTTCCCCCGTGACACGCCTTCGACATGTGTCCGTGCGGGCATAAGGATCGCCGTTTCGCCGGCGTGATACACCTCCCGTCACGGAATCTCCGCGGACAGGGCGGGAAAACGCCGATGCCACCCGTGACTGGCATGCACGCGTCGGGGTGGTGGCACAGCTGTGAGCAGGCCGTGCGAGGATGGGACGCCCGCACACCGGCGTCGGGGAGAATGTCCTCGTCGGAGCAGGTGAGCGGGCCTGTCGGACGGCTTGAGGGAAAGGACCGGAGCGTACGTGAGCGAGAATCAGAACCTCCTCGCGGAGCAGCGCCGCGCCCTGATCCTGGACGAGGTCCGGCGTCGTGGCGGCGTCCGTGTCAACGAGCTGACCCGCAAGCTCGGCGTGTCGGACATGACGGTGCGGCGCGATCTCGACGCGCTGGCCCGGCAGGGCGTCCTGGAGAAGGTGCACGGCGGCGCGGTGCCGATCGTGGAGGCGAGCACCCACGAGCCGGGCTTCGAGGCGAAGTCGGGCCTGGAGCTGACTGCCAAGGAGGACATCGCGAAGGCCGCGGCACAGCTCGTCGCCCCGGGCAGCGCGATCGCGCTGTCGGGCGGTACGACGACGTACGCGCTGGCGCACCACCTGGTGGACGTGCCCGATCTGACCGTGGTGACCAACTCGGTGCGGGTCGCCGATGTCTTCCACATGGCGCAGCGCACCTCGGGCCCGCGGCAGGGCGCCGCGACGGTCGTGCTGACCGGCGGAGTGCGCACGCCGTCCGACTCGCTGGTGGGTCCGGTCGCCGACCAGGCCATCGCGGCGCTCCACTTCGACGTGCTGTTCCTCGGCGTGCACGGGATATCGGCCGAGGCCGGCCTGTCGACGCCGAACCTCGCGGAGGCCGAGACCAACCGGCGTCTGGTGCAGTCCGCGCGCCGGGTCGTGGTGGTCGCGGACCACACCAAGTGGGGTGTGGTGGGCCTGAGTTCGTTCGCAGCGCTGGAGCAGGTCGACACGCTGGTGACGGACGCGGGTCTGCCGGGCGCGGCCCGCACGGAGATCGCCGAGCACCTGCGGCGGCTGGTTGTCGCGGGCGAGCCCGACGAGGGTGCAGACATCTGAGAGGGCTGCGGATAGGGTGGCGCACCCGTTTTTCCTCGCCATGAGGAGGTTGTGCGCATGGCTCACCGGTTACGCCCCGAAGGGCTCGACTTCGTCGGCATCGCTCCCGTACGCATGGTCTTCGCGCGGGAGGCCGCGGCCTCTCCCGAACAGGTCTTCCGTGCGCTCGCCGAGGACGTGTCCGGCTGGGCCGAGTGGTTCCCGGGCGTGAACTCCATCCAACCGCTGGACGGCGGTGCGGGGCGCGACGTACGGCTGGTGGGCGGCGGGCGTTTTCGCGAGACGGTCCTCGTGGCGAAGGAGCCGGAGGTGTACGCCTACCGCGTGGACGTCACCAACGCGCCGGGCTTGCGCGCGCTGGTCGAGGAGTGGCGGCTGGAGCCGGCCGGGACGGGGACCCGGGTGCAGTGGACGTTCGCGGCCGACGGAAACGGGGCGCTCAGGTCCGTCCTGCGGCTGGCCCGGGCGGGTCTGGGACGGTCCTTCCGGGACGCGGTGACGCGACTGGACCGGCGGCTCACCCCTTGAGCGGCGAGCCTTGAGGGGTGCGTCTGCCCCTGTTCGTCACTCCGGCCACACGCCCGTGGCGAGCAGTGACTCGATCACGGCGGTGTACGGGGCGATGTCCAGGCCCTGCTCGGCGAGCCAGGCGTCGGAGTAGTACTTGTCGAGGTAGCGGTCGCCCGGATCGCACAGCAGGGTGACCACGCTGCCCCGGCGTCCGTCGGCGACCATCTCAGCGACGATCTTGAGCGCGCTCCACAGTCCGGTGCCCGTCGAGCCGCCCGCCTTGCGGCCGATGGCCCGCTCCAGGGCGCGTACGGCGGCGACGCTGGCCGCGTCGGGGACCTTCATCATCCGGTCGATGGCGCCGGGCACGAAGCTCGGTTCCATCCGCGGCCGGCCGATGCCCTCGATGCGCGAGCCGCAGTCGCAGGTGACGTCGGGATCGCCGGTGGTCCAGCCCTCGAAGAAACAGGAGTTCTCCGGGTCGGCGACGCAGATGCGGGTGTCGCGCCGGGTGTAGTGGACGTAGCGGGCGAGGGTCGCGGAGGTGCCGCCGGTGCCGGCCGTGGCCACGATCCAGGCGGGCACCGGGAACCGCTCCCATTCCAGCTGGCGGAAGATGGATTCGGCGATGTTGTTGTTTCCGCGCCAGTCCGTGGCCCGTTCCGCGTAGGTGAACTGGTCCATGTAGTGGCCCCCGCCGTCCGCCGCGAGGCGGGCCGACTCCTCGTACATCGTGCGCGGGTCGTCGACGAAGTGGCACCGGCCGCCGTGGAACTCGATCAGGCGGATCTTCTCGGCGCTCGTCGTGCGCGGCATCACGGCGATGAAGGGCACGCCGATCAGCTTGGCGAAGTAGGCCTCGGAGACGGCGGTGGAACCGCTGGACGCCTCGATCACCGGGCGGCCCGGCCGGATCCAGCCGTTGCACAGGCCGTAGAGGAAGAGGGAGCGGGCGAGTCGGTGCTTGAGGCTGCCGGTGGGGTGGGTCGACTCGTCCTTGAGATACAGGTCGATGCCCCACTTCTCGGGCAGCGGAAAGCGCAGCAGGTGCGTGTCGGCCGAGCGGTTGGCGTCCGCCTGGACCTTGCGGACGGCTTCTTTCAGCCAGTCCCGATACGTGGTGTCGCTGTGGTCGACGTCGAGGGTGGCGCCGGTCCTGGCGTGGTGGGAGGTGGTCACGGCGGGGGCTCCTTCAGGCTTCGCGCCGACGGTGGTCCGCGCGGCCGACACCACGATCATAAGCACCTTCCGCACGCTTCTCACCTGCATAAACACACCTTTGAGACGCTCAAAGCCGACCCTGGGGAGCGGGCGTCGGCGCTTGGGGGCGCATTCGCGCGAGTGCTCCGGCCGGGTGGCGCCGGGGCGTCGTGCGCACTGGTGCTCGACGCCGGGCGCGGGCAGACTGCACCGGGTCGGGCGAAGGCCTCGGACGCGGTGAGAGCGGGATATGACACAGGCTCTCAACGCCCCGGTCCGCAGGCGGGTCCCGGACGGGGGCGCACACTGGATCACGAGGACGGGTTCGATCACGCGGGCTGGATCACGCCCCACGCGGGTGCACGGTCCGGCTCGCCCAGGCGCACAAGGGGGCGGGGAGGCATGGCGGAGCCGGAGTTCACGGCTACGGGCGTGCGCATCGGAAAGCGGCTGCGCTCGCTCACCCGGGCCGGCCAGGTCCGGATCAGCGACGGCAGGCTGGAGTTGCTGACCAGCTACGGCAGCGAGATCGACAGCGCGCCGGTGCAGGCGGTCCGCGCCTCCAAGCCCTGGTTCGCTCCGGAGGACCGGGCGCTGGCCGACGTCAACGGCACGCGGTACCTGCTGACCCTGGGCGAGCACGACCCGGCGCCGGGCGAGCCGGGGCCGCCCGCGGCGCGCCGCTTCATCGAGGCCGTGCGCAGGGCGGCGGGGCGCGGCGGCTGAGCCGACGCAGAGGGGCGGCCCGAGTCGGTGGCCGGATCACCGCGAGTTGCGGCACCGCGACCACTGCGTCACTCTGGTCTCACGTCACTCTGGGTTTACCGGCGATAACGCTGCGAACCAGCCCGCCGGCCACGACAGCAGGCGGCCGCCTTGCGCAGACGCCCTGCTCGATCCGAACTCCGTGTTCTTCCGGACCTCAGTCGGGGAGTCGCAGCCGTGATCACCAACCCAAGCAGGCACTGCACGGTGGAGCTTCAGGCCCTGCCGTCGCGGATCGGCCAGGTCCGCAGAATCGTATCGGCGCAGTTGCGTTACTGGCATTTGGATCCGCTGATCGACCGGGCCGCGCTCGGTGTGACCGAGCTGCTGACCAACGTCCACCTGCATGCCCAGCCCGACAAGGTGTGCGTCGTGGAGATGGAGCTGCTGTCCGACCGGCTCACCGTCTCCGTGCGCGACCACGACCCGCGGCTGCCGGTGGTGGGTGAGCTGAAGGACGCCGGGGCCCTCGCCACCTGTGGGCGCGGGCTCGCCATGGTGGCTGCGGTGAGCGAGAGCTGGGGCGCGCGGCCGGACGGCGAGTCGGGCAAGGTCGTGTGGTTCACGCTGCCGACGCCCGTCGCCGTGCGCGAGCTGGCGGCGCGTCCGCCGCGCCGCACCCCCCGGGAACAGGTCCCGCCCCGGTTCACCGAAGTGGTGGCCGTCGACGAGCTGCGGCCCGCACACGCTCCCGCCCGGTCGGCCGTCGTCGGCTGACCGGGCGGTGACCTCAACCCTCGGGCGTACGTCGCCCGGTGGAGCCGTACGTCACTCGGTGGCGATGGCCCGCAGGACGTCCAGGCGGGCGGCGCGCCGGGCCGGGCGCAGGCCCGCGAGGGCTCCGGCGGCCACGCCGACCAGGGCGACGACGGCGAGTTGGGCGGGCGGCAGCGCGAAGGCGAAGGCGCTGTCGCTCGCCCCGTCGGAGGCCCGGACGAGCACCCAGCCGAGGAAGGCGCCGAGGGCCAGGCCGCCCGCCGTGCCGAACGCGGCGACCAGGACGGATTCCCAGCGGACCATGGCCCGCAGTTGGGACCGGGTCTGGCCGACGGCGCGGAGCAGGCCGAGCTCACGGGTGCGTTCGTGGATCGCGAGGGTCAGCGTGTTGGCGATGCCGAGGAGCGCGATGAGGACGGCTAGGGCGAGCAGGGCGTAGACGAGGGTGAGCATCATGTCGATGCCGCCCGCCGAGGACTGCGCGTACGCGTCGCGGGTCTGCACCTCGGGGTTGCCGTACCCCGCGGCGACCTTTTCGACGGCCGCCTTGCCCGCGCCCGCGCTCACGCCGTCCTTGAAGGAGACGGCGATCAGGGTGTCGGCGTCCTGGGTGCGGTGCGGGGCCCACGCGACACGGGTGATGACGTAGTCGCCGGCGAGTTCGGAGCGGCCGTACACGGCGCGGACGGTGAAGGTCTGCTGCGCGCCGTCCGTGAACGCCAGTCGGGCGGTGTCACCGGGGGCGAGGTGCTGACGGTCGGCTTCCTGGCGGGTGATCGCGATGCCGTCGGCGCCGAGGGCGCCCAGATCGCCCTGGACGGTGCCGAGGTCGAAGGTGCGTCGCAGGGCGAGCGGGTCGGTGACGGTCAACGCCCGTCCCTTGCCGTCGACTTCGGCGACTCCCCTGCCGAGCCCGACGGCCGTGTCGACCTCCGGCAGCCTGCCGATGGCCGGGGCCAGTTTCGGGCTGAGACCGCTGCCGCCCGCGCCGAACGAGGGGGTGCTGACGGCGACGTCGCCCGCGAAGGAGCGGGAGACCGTCTGGTCCATGGTCGCCTTGAGCGAGGCCCCGAACACGGTGAACAGCGACACCACGGCGACGCCGATCATCAGGGCGCTCGCGGTGGCGGCCGTCTGCTTCGGGCTGCGCAGGGCGTTGCGGCGGGCGAGGCCCCCGGTGACGCCGCGCAGCCGGTCGAGCGGGCTGCCGAGGAGACGTACGGCCGTGCTGGAGGCGACCGGGCCGAGGACCACGAAGGCGACCAGGGCGAGGACGGCTCCGCCTCCCGCCATCCAGACGGACGGGGAGACGAGGACGCCGGTGAGGGTCAGGGCGACGGCGAACGCGACCAGGGCCGTGCCGATGACCGCGCGCGGTCGCGAGGCCCCGGAGGAGTCCACGGCCGTCTCGCGGAGCGCGGCCAGCGGAGCGGTGCGTCCGGCGCGTACGGCGGGCAGCGTCGCCGAGCCCAGGCAGACCAGGACGCCGACGGCGAGCGGCAGGACCAGGGAGAGGGCGCTGATCACCAAGTCGCCCTCGGGGAAGGGAAAACCGATGGCCGGGAACAGTGCCTGCAGGCCGGCCGCGATGCCGACGCCGCCTGCGAGCCCGGCCGCCGAGGCGGTCATGGCGACGGCGCTCGCCTCGACGAGGGTGGCGGCGGTGACCTGGCGGCGGGACGCGCCGAGTGCCCGCAACAGGGCGTTCTCACGGGCGCGTTGGGCGACGACGATCGCGAAGGTGTTGTGGATGGAGAACGTCGCGACCAGCAGGGCCACGCCGGAGAAGACCAGCAGGAACGTGGTGAAGATCGTCAGGAACTGGCTGGCGATCATGTCGGTGTTCTCCTGCGCCGACTCCTGACCGGTGATGGCCTCAACGCCCTTGGGGAGGACGGGAGTCAGCCGGTCGACGAGCTCCGACTGGCGCACGCCGGAGTCGGCGCGCACGACGATGCTCGACGCCTGGCCCGGCCGGGCGGTGAGGTACTTCTCGGCGTCGGCGCGGGTCATGCCCGTGTAGGTCACCTGGGCCATGCCGTCCTCGCCGCCGAAGGTCGCGAGCCCGACGATCGTGACGCGCACGGGGTCGGGCGTGCGGAGCGTGGTGGTGTCACCGATCTTCAGCCCGCCCTGCTCGGCGGTGCCGCGGTTGACGACGACCTCGCCCGACCGGGCGGGCGCGCGGCCCGCCGCGAGCCGGTAGGGGTTGAGCTTCGGGTCGGTGATCCAGTTTCCGGCGAGGGTGGGCGGGCCCTGGCCGCCGATCGGCTTGCCGTCGCTGCCGACGAGCTGGCCGGCGCCCTGGATGTCGGGGGCCGCGGCGGCGACGCCGGGGACCGCCTCCACCGTCCTGACCAGGTCGGTGTCGACGGGTTGGCGCACGCCCCGGCTCTCGCCGGGTGTCGTGATGGTGTCGGCGCCGCGCACGACGGCGTCGGTGCCGGCGGTCGCCTCGCCGAACATCGAGTCGAAGCTCGCGCGCAGGGTGTCCCCCATGACGAGCGTCCCGGCCAGGAAGGCCACGCCGAGGAAGACCGCGAGGAAGGTCCCGGCGAAGCGGCGCCGGTGCGCCCGGAGGGAGGAGAGGCTGAGGCGGAAGGACGCGTTCATGACGGCGCCTCGAAGGCTTTCAGCCGGTCCAGGACGCGGTCGGCGGTCGGGGACTCCATCCGGTCGACGAGACGTCCGTCGGCGAGGAAGACGACCTCGTCGGCGTGGGCGGCCGCGACCGGGTCATGGGTGACCATGACGACCGTGCGGCCGGTCCGGCGCACGGTGCGGGCGAGGAGAGCGAGCACCTCTCCGCCGGCGCGGGAGTCGAGGTTGCCGGTGGGCTCGTCGGCGAACACGACGTCCGGCCGGCCGGCGAACGCCCGGGCCACGGCGACGCGTTGCTGCTGGCCTCCGGAGAGCTCCGAGGGCCGGTGGCGGAGGCGGTCGCGCAGGCCGACGACGTCCACGAGGGCGTCGATCCACTCCGACTCGCCGCGCTCGCCAGCCAGGTCCAGCGGCAGCCGGATGTTCTCCTCGACGGTCAGGGTCGGCACCAGGTTGAACGCCTGGAAGACGAAGCCGACCCGGTCGCGGCGCAGGAGCGTGAGGCGGCGGTCGTCCAGGGCGCCCAGTTCGGTGCCGCCGATGTACGCGGCCCCAGAGGTGAGGGTGTCCAGGCCGGCCGCGCAGTGCATCAGGGTGGACTTGCCGGAGCCCGACGGGCCCATGATCGCGGTGAACCGTCCGGCCGGAAAGGCCACGCTCACCCCGTCCAGGGCCCGTACGGCGGTGTCGCCGACGCCGTACACCTTCACGGCGTCGACGACCCGCGCGGCGTCCCGCGTGCCGGTCGCGGCAGTCGCTGTGGGCGCGGCGCTCATGCCGCACCGCCCTTGCCCATGCGGCCGAACTGCTCGTCCAGGACGGACAGCCGGCGCCAGTACTCGTCCTCGTCGATCTCGCCGGAGGCGAAGCGACGGCCGAGGACCGCGAGGGGCGAGTCGCCGGTGGGGCGGGGGTCGCCGACCGCGTTCCAGGGTCCGCGAGCGCCGCGCCGGACGGTGCGGCGCAGGAACGTGACGACGCCGACCACCACGGCCGCCCAGATCAGCGGGAAGAACAGGATCCACGGGCCGGGGCCGCCGCCGTCCCAGTTCGCCAGCGTGTTCATCTCGGATCATCTCCTCGGTGAGGTTCTCGTTCGATGTCTCGAGAGTCCCGCCGGGAGGGGGTCCGGGTCGTCGTACAGCCAGCGGCAGTGCGGGTACCTCCTGGGGAGTACACGCGGATGACGTGGCTGCTCTCCGTGCGGGTCAGGCGTTCTCGTCGAAGCTGGCGAAGTAGGCGGCGGCCATGTCCTCGTCGCCGTGGCCCTGGGCGGCGGCCCGCTCCAGGCGTTCGGCGCTGGCGGCCGCCACGTCCAGGCGGACGCCGCTCTCGCGGCCGGCCTCGACGATCAGACGCGCGTCCTTCGCGGCGGTCGTCACCGCGAACTGGGCGGGCGAGAGCCGGTCGTCGAGGATCAGGCCCGTCTTCGCCTTCAGGTACCCCATGTCGAGCGGGCCGCCCGCGATCAGTTCGAAGAACGCGTTCGGATCGACGTCCAGGGACTGCGCCAGGGCGAGGACCTCGCCGGCCGCGGCCGTGGCCGCGATGACCCAGCTGTTGGCCACCAGCTTCAGCCGGGTGGCGCTGCCCGCGCCGCCGTCCTCGCCGGTCCACACCGTCCGCGCGCCGACGGCGTCCAGGACGGGCGCCACCGCGTCCCGGCTCGCCTGCGGGCCGGCCGCCAGCACGGTCAGCTGACCGGCCTCGGCGGGCTGCCGGGTGCCCAGCACGGGGGCGTCGAAGAAGACCAGGTCGTGTGCGCGGGCGAAGTCGGCCAGGTCGCCGATGGCCTCGATCCCTGCGGTCGTCGACTGCACCCAGGCCGTGCCGGCGCGCAGCGCGGGAGCGGCCTCGCGCATGACGTCCAGGGCCGCGGGACCGTCGTAGAGCATGGTCAGGACGACGTCCGCGTCACGGACCGCCTCGGCGGGGGTGTCCACGACATGCACGCCGTCCGAGGCGAGCGGCTCGGCCTTGGCGTGGGTGCGGTTCCAGGCGCGCACGGTGTGTCCGGCACGGGCGAGGTTGCGGGCCATCGCGGCGCCCATGATGCCGGTCCCCAGGACACTCACGGTCAGTTCGTCTGTCATGACGTCAACCTACTTCCACCCTGCTGCTTCGACACGGCGGCGACCAGGCCGTCCAGCCACGCCTGGTGACCGTTGAGCATGGGTCGGGGCGTTCGCGGGCCAGGGCGTCGGCCGGGTGGCCGAGCTGCGTCTCCTGGGTGAGGATCCGGACCCGGTCGCCGGGCGCCCGGGGCCTGGCACCCCACGACGTGCGCGTCCAGGGGCGGGAAGCCGAAGGCGCCGAAGAAGCCCTCCCACTCGGAGGTGTCGATCACGACCTGGTGATCGCCACCCGGCGGCCGCGCGGACGGGCGGGCGCGGGAGTCGGGGCCGCTGGGCGACGAGGAGTGCGTCCTGGTCGCCTCCCCGCGTGGGCCCGGCGGGCCGCAGGGCATCCGGAGGCCGACGGCCTGTGCGTCGCGCTGCGGGACGTCCCGCTGGTCACCTACGCCGAGGATCTCCCGATCGCCCGTCGCCACTGGCGGAGCGTCTTCGGCAAGCAGCTCACCGCCCGGGCGGCCGCCACGGCGCCGAACCTGTACGCGGGAGCCGGTTGCCGCGTCCTGCCGCATTCCCTGTGCCAGGAGTACCTGGGCGTGAGCCGCCTGGCGCAGCTCTGCTTCCCCGAGGAGTCCCCGCTCAACACCCTCTTCCTCGTCCAGCGCCCCGGCGCCGACGCCAACCCGGACGTACGGCGGCGCGGGGCTGGTGACAGCCGACGACGACGGCTGCCGGTTCGGTCCGCGCCGTGGCTCACACCGGGCTCAGCGCCGCCAGCGGATCGTCGAGGACCGGCTGCCAGGCCAACTCGGCCGCGCCGACCAGGCTGTTGTGGTCGAGGGAGCAGGCGAGGATGGGGACACCGCCGCTGCGGCCCCACAGGCTGCGGTCGGCGACGACCGCGCGCAGCCGGTCGGGGTCGGCGTCCAGCAGGGTGCGGTGCAGGCCGCCGAGGATGATGCGGTCGGGGTTGAGGATGTTCACCAGACCGGCCAGGCCCAGGCCGAGCCGGTCGATCAGGGCCTCGGCGGCCGTGCGGACGACCGGGTCGCCGTATTCCTCGCGGATCAGTTCGTTGGCCTGCTGGAGCAGGGAGCCCTCGGGGCCGGGCTCGCGACCGGCCGCGGTGAGCAGGGCGAGCGGGTCTGCCTCGACGTCGAGGCAGCCACGGCTGCCGCAGTGGCAGGGGCGGCCCTCGGGGTTGACGGTGAGGTGGCCGACTTCGAGGGCGAGGCCCGAACTGCCCGTGTGCAGACGGCCGTCCAGCACCAGCGCACCGCCGACGCCGCGGTGTCCGGTGGCCACGCACAGCAGGTCGCGGGCACCGCGTCCGGCGCCGTGCCGGTGTTCGGCGAGGGCGGCGAGGTTGACGTCGTTGGCCGCGAACGCGGGGCCGGTGAGGCCGGCGGCGCGGATCCGCTCGGCGAAGATCTCCCGCACGGGCGCCCCCACCGGCCACGCGAGGTGCAGGGGGTTGAGAGCCAGTCCCTCGGGTTCGGTGACCGCGGACGGTACGGCGAGTCCGGCGCCCACACAGCGCCGGCCGGTCTGCCGCAGCAGCTCCGCGCCGGCGTCGACGGCGGCGCCGAGCACCTTGGCGGGATCCGCGTCGACCGTCTCGCAGCTGGGCGTGGTGGCGACGATCCGCCCGCCGAGGCCGACGAGTGCGGCCCGGAACCCGTCGGCGTGGACCTGGGCGGCCAGGGCGACCGGGCCCTCCTGCGCCAGTTCGAGCCGGTGCGAGGGGCGGCCCTGCGAACCGGCGGCGGCGCCGGGCCGCGCGTCCACCCTGATGAGCCCGAGCGCCTCCAGCTCCGCGGCGACCGCGCCGGCCGTCGCGCGGGTGACGCCGAGTTCGGCGGTGAGCACCGCGCGGGTGGGCGCCCGCCCGGTGTGGACGAGCTCCAACGCGGGCCCGAGCGCACCGCGCCCCCGGTCCAACCGCGCTCTCGAGGTGGTCCTTTCCCCCGCCGGCCGGGGGTCCGCCTTGCCGCTCATGAGGGCGAGTCTCCCATGATCCGCTTCGTCAGGTGGCGTCCGGGAAGCCACTGACGCGCAGGGTGACGTTCAGCCGCCCGGTCAGCCCCAGCCCGGCCGGCGCCGTGCCCGGCAGGACACGCGGCACCCCGTGGTACGCGAGCCGGGACGGCCCCCCGAACACGAACAGGTCGCCGCTGCGCATCTCGACATCGGCGTAGGGGCGGGTGCGGGTGTCGGTGTTGCCGAAGCGGAAGACGCAGGTGTCGCCGAGGCTGAGGGAGACCACGGGCGCGTCGGAGTGCTCGTCGGCGTCGCGGTGCATGCCCATCCGGGCGTCACCGTCGTAGAAGTTGATCAGCGCGATGTCGTACGCGGCTCCCCCGGCCGCCTGCGGTCCCAGCGCGTCGGCCGCCGCGCGCCGGCCCAGTTCGCCCAGCCAGGCGGGGAAGGGCTTGACGGGCGCGCCGTCCCCGTCGGTGACCGTGCGGGCGTAGGCGTACGGGTACCAGTGCCAGCCCAGGCAGACCTGGCGGGCGGTCATGGTGCCGCCGCCGGGAGTGCGGACCGTGCGCAGACCGGCCGGTGGGCGCGCCCTCCCCCAGAGGGGGTACCCCCACCGGCAGGCCCGCAGCAGCTCGCGCTGGTGGGTCTCGTCCAGCCAGTCCGGCACGTGCACCGCGCCCGGCGCGACCTGCGCACGCTCCCGGGGAAACAGCTCGGTATCCATGGACCCATCTTCCTCCACAGGTCTGACACCGGGTCTGAGCTGCGGCTCGGTTAGCCTTGACGCACGATGAACGACCGTATGACGACGCCGTGGGGCGAGGTCGCCTTGGCCCGCCACCCCGAGGATCCGCGTGAGACCCTGCGTGCCTGGGACGCCTCCGACGCGTACCTGCTCAGACACCTCGCGGCCCAGGACGTCCCGCTGACCGGCACGGTGGTGGTGCTCGGCGACCGCTGGGGTGCGCTGGTCACGGCGCTCGCGGCGCACGGTCCGACGCAGATCACGGACTCCTGGCTGGGGCAGGAGGCGACCCGGGCGAACCTCGCGCGGGCCGGTGTCGAGCCCGGCGCCGTGCGGCTGCTCACCACCCAGGACCCGGCGCCGGAGCGGATCGACGTGCTCCTGGTCAGGGTGCCCAAGAGCCTTGCGCTCCTGGAGGACCAGTTGCTGCGGCTGGTGCCCGCCGTGCACGCGGACACCGTCGTCGTCGGCGCCGGCATGGTGAAGGAGATCCACACCTCGACGCTGACGCTGTTCGAGCGGATCCTCGGGCCGACGCGGACCTCTCTCGCCGAGCAGAAGGCCCGGCTGATCTTCTGCGCCCCGGACCCGTCGCTGAAGCGTCCCGCCAGCCCGTGGCCGTACGCCTACGACCTTCCCGCCGACGTCGGCGGCGCCCTGTCGGGCCGCCCGGTCGTCAACCACGCGGGCGTCTTCTGCGCCGACCGCCTGGACATCGGCACGCGGTTCTTCCTGCAGCATCTGCCGGCGACGAGCGGCGTCCGCCGGGTCGTCGACCTGGGGTGCGGCAACGGGATCGTCGGTACGGCGGTGGCGCTGGCCAATCCGGCGGCCGAGGTGCTGTTCACGGACGAGTCGTTCCAGGCGGTGGCGTCGGCGGAGGCCACGTACAAGGCGAACGGGGTGCCGGGGCACGCCGAGTTCCGGGTCGGGGACGGACTGGCGGGGGTGGCGGACGGCAGTGTGGACGTCGTGCTGAACAACCCGCCGTTCCACTCCCACCAGGCCACGACGGACGCGACGGCGTGGCGGATGTTCACGGGCGCACGGCGTGCGCTGCGGCCGGGCGGCGAGCTGTGGGTGGTGGGCAACCGGCATCTGGGCTACCACCTGAAGCTGAAGCGGCTGTTCGGCAACAGTGAACTGGTCGCCGGGGACCGGAAGTTCGTGGTGTTGCGGGCGGTCAGGCGGGGTTGAGCCCGGCTCCGGTGATGATCCGCTCGACGGTTCTCGCCATGGCCTCCCGTCCTGCGTTCAGGTAGGTGCGGACGTCGACCGCGTCGGGATGGGTCCCGAGGTGGTCCCGGATCGCGCCGGTCATGGCCAGGTTGAGCGCGGTGCCGACGTTGACCTTGGCTATGCCGCCCGCGACGGCGGCCTTCAGCTCGCGGTCCGGGACCCCGGAGGAGCCGTGCAGAACGAGGGGCACGTCGAGGGCCGCGCCGAGCCGGACGATCAGGTCCTGGTCGAGGGCCGCGGTGCGGGTGGTCATCGCGTGGACGCTGCCGACGGCCACGGCCAGGGCGTCCACCCCGGAGCCGGCGACGAACGCGCGGGCCTCGGCCGGGTCGGTGCGGGCCCCGGGCGTATGCGCGCCCTTGCCGCCGATCTCCCCCAACTCGCCCTCGATCCACAGCCCTTGGTCGTGTGCCCGGTCGACGGCGGTGCGGGTCGCGGCGAGGTTCTCGGCGTACGGGAGACGGGAGGCGTCGTACATGACCGAGCCGAAGCCCGCGTCCGCCGCCTGGCGGAGCAGGGCGTCACTCTGGACGTGGTCGAGGTGCAACGCGACCGGTACGGCGGCCCGTTCGGCGGCGACTGCGGCGGCGCGGGCGAGCGGGAGCAGCCGCCCCTGACGGAACTTCACGGCGTTCTCGCTGACTTGCAGGACGACGGGCGCCTGGGCGGCCTCGGCGCCGGCGACCACGGCCTCGACGTGTTCCAGGGTGATGATGTTGAAGGCGGCGACGGCGCTGCGCGCCGCCCGGGCGCGGGCGACCAGTTCGGCGGTGGTGGTGAGGGGCACGGCGACTCCTCTCAGGGTCCGGGGCTCAGGAGCCGAGGATCACCGAGCGGGTGAGGTGGCGCGGCCGGTCGGGGTCGAGGCCGCGCGCGGCGGCGACGGCCACGGCGAGGCGCTGGGCGCAGACCAGCTCGGCGAGCGGGTCCAACTCGCCGGGGACCCACAACGCGCCGGTGGCGCACACCTGTTGGGCCAGGCCTTCGGGCGCCTCGCCGAACATCCAGGTCGCCGTGCCGGCGGTGCTGATGCTGATGGGGCCGTGGCGGTACTCCGTCGCCGGGTACGCCTCGGTCCAGGCGCGGGCCGCCTCGCGCATCTTCAGCGCGGCCTCGTTCGCGAGACCGACGCTCCAGCCGCGCCCCAGGAAGGTGAACTGTCCGCAGTCCACGAGCCGTTCGGGCAGCGGCTGGCCGAGCGCGGTGCGGGCGTCGGCGACGACGGCGTCCGTGTGCAGACCCAGGTGGGCGCGGAGCAGGGTGAGCGCGGTGGTGGCGAACCGGGTCTGTACGACGGAGCGTTCGTCGGCGTAGTCGAGGACGATGACGTCGTCGGCGGCCTTCAGGACCGGGCTGTGCGGGTCGGCGGTGATCGCGGTGGTGGGCGTCCTGCCCCTGAGCCGTGCGAGCAGGTCGAGGACCTCGGTGGTGGTGCCGGAGCGGGTCAGCGCGACCACCCGGTCGTAGGAGCGGCCGTGGGGGAACTCCGAGGCGGCGAAGGCGTCGGTCTCGCCGTGGCCCGCGCCCTCGCGCAGGGCGGCCGCCGCCTGGCCCATGAAGAAGGAGGTGCCGCAGCCGACGATGGCTACCCGCGCCCCCGGCATCGGCAACTCCCTTGTGTAACGGGGGGCTTCGGCGGCGGCGCGGGTCCAGCACGCGGGCTGGTCGGTCAGTTCGGCCTCGACGTGGGTCATGCGGTGCCTCTCCCCGACGGTTATCGTTCAGGAACGCTCATGACTGTTCCTGCAAGATAGAGCCGCCTTTCGTGCAACTTCAAGCATGCGAACGGAGAACGTCGATGTCACGTGACGCCCGCTGGAAGGCGCTGCTGGAGCTGCTCGTCGAGCGCGGCCGGCTGGACGTCGAGGACGCGGCGGCCGAGCTGGGCGTGTCGCCTGCGACGATCCGCCGGGACTTCGACCAGCTCGCCGACCAGCAGATGCTGTTGCGGACCCGGGGTGGCGCGGTGGTGCACGGGGTGTCGTACGAGCTGCCGTTGCGGTACAAGATCGCCCGGCACGCCTCCGAGAAGCAGCGGATCGCCCGGGCGGTGGCGGATCTGGTCGCGCCCGGCGAGGCGGTCGGGCTGACCGGCGGCACGACGACCACGGAGGTGGCGCGCGCCCTGGCCGTGCGGGGCGATCTGGCGTCCGGCTCGCCCGCGCTGACCGTGGTCACGAACGCGCTGAACATCGCGGGCGAGCTGGCCGTGCGCCCCCAGTTCAAGATCGTGGTGACGGGCGGGGTGGCGCGGGCTCAGTCGTACGAGCTGGTCGGGCCGCTCGCCGACGGGGTGCTGGGGCAGATCACGCTCGACGTGGCGGTGCTCGGGGTGGTGTCCTTCGACGTGACGCACGGCGCCGCCGCGCACGACGAGGCCGAGGCGGCGGTCGACCGGCTGCTGTGCGAGCGCGCCGAGCGGGTCGTGGTCGCCGCCGACTCCAGCAAGCTGGGGCGGCGGGCGTTCGCCCGGATCTGCGCGGCCGACACGGTGGACACCCTGGTCACGGACTCGGCGGCCGACGCGCAGACGGTCGGGCGGTTCGAGGAGGCGGGGATCAGGGTCGTCCTCGCCTGAGCCCGTGCCAGCCGGACGCGGCGCGCCGGTCCCGCAGGGCGCGGCGGATCTTTGCGGCGCCTCGTCGAGCAGGACCGACCTCTCCCAGACGCACCGCGAGCCCCTGACCGCGCGCGGAACCGGCGACGGCTCACGCGGGCACGACGTACGGCGCGACGCTGCGCAACTTCTCGCAGGTCTCCTCCAGTTCACGCTCCGGAGTCGAGCCGGCGAGGATGCCCGCGCCCGCCCTGAGCCAGGTGCGGCCGTCCTCCTCGAACAGGCTGCGCAGCACCAGGGCCGCGTCGAGGTCCCCGGCGCTGCCCGCCATCAGGACGGCTCCGCTGTAGATGCCGCGCGTGCCGCCCTCGATGCGGGCGATGCAGTCGTACGCGGGGGCCTTGGGGATGCCGGAGGCGGTCACGGCCGGGAAGACGGCCCGCAGTACGTCCCAGGCGGTGGCGCCGTCGGCGAGCAGACCGTGCACGCTGGATCCGAGGTGCTGCACGCTGCCGCGCTGCCGGATGCTCAGCAGGTCGCGGACCGAGACCGTGCCCGGGCGGCACACGGTGGCGAGCTCCTCCTCGGCGAGTTTCACGGAGAGGACGTGCTCGGAGATCTCCTTGGGATCGGAGAGGAGTTCGGCTCGCAGCCGCTCGTCCTCCCGGTCGCCGAAGCCGCGGGCGCGGGTGCCCGCCAGCGGCTGGGTGACGACCTCGCCGTCGGTCCCCACCTCGGCGACGGTCTCGGGACTGAATCCGAGGACCCGGCGACCCCCGAGGTTCAACAGGAAGGAACGAGCTGGGGTGTTGCGCGATCTGCCGTGCAGATAGGTGCCGACGAAGTCGACCGGGAAGGGCACCGGCACGGTCCGCGAGAGGATGACCTTCTGCAGCTCGCCGTCGGCCCGGAGCTCCTCGATCGCCCGGGCGACCATGCCGGGGTAGCGGCCCTCGGCGTCCGAGACGTCGACCGGACGGGGCGCGGCGACCGGACGGGTGCCGGTCCGCGCGAGTAACGCGAGCAGCGCGTCCAGCGTCTCCTGGTCCGAGCTGCGCACCAGGGCGCTTCCCTGACGGAGTCTCACTTCGCTGTGGGGTATGACGAGACGGAGCAGTTCCGCGTCGCCCGCCCGGTCGGGCCGACCGGCGTGGAGGTGGGAGAACTCGAAGGCCATCCACCCGTAGGCGTGCCAGTCCTCGACGGCCATTCCGGCGAGCTGTTCGTGGACCTGGCCCAGCGGGTGCGGGCCGAGCGGGGCCACGCTCTCGTCGGCGAGCAGGCGTCCGCGGACCTCGGAGCGCGTGACCGCGACCTCGCCGAGCACCCCTCCGGCGAACCAGAACTCGCCGTCCCGCTCATAGACCACGTGCTGGTCGAACAGGCCCGACTCGGCCAGTGCCGCGGCCAACCGGACCGGATCTCCCAGAAGTTCCGTCTCCGCGCTCCGATACCGCAGCAAGAACCAACCCCCCCTGGACTTAGGCTAAGCTAACCTAATCAACGAAACCCTAGCCGCTGCCTCGGAGGCGCGTCCAGATCACCCGGCAGCTCGGCGGTCGGGCGCCCTGGCCGCCTCGGTGAACTACTCGCCGGCGTGGGCGAGTTCGATGTCGTGGTCGTCGACGTCGCCGCCGAGGCTGATGCCGGTCGCCCGGGGCGGGTAGCCGGTCGCGATGACCGTGTACTGGCCGCCGTCGAGGTCGGTGAACGCGTACGCCCCGTCGCTCCCGGTCGTGGTCGTCGCCACGACGTTGCCCGCGGCGTCGACCAGGGTCACCCGTGCGTCGCCCAGCGGAGCGCCCGCGCCGCGCACGGTGCCCCGCACCTGCGCTCCGGGCCGCAGCTCGACGTCGACCCGGGTGACACCGGTGACGCCGATCTCCACGGGCAGGGCCAGCGGCCGGTGCTTGGGCGAGCTGACGGCGAGGGTCACGGGCCCCGGCACCAGGTCGACGACGGAGAACTCGCCTATGCCGTCGGTCCGGGTGGTGGCCAGCACGTCGCCGCGGACGTCCGTGAGGATGACGACGGCCCCGGCGACCGGCGCCCCGCTGTCCGCGGACCGCACCGCTCCGGCAAGCCCGCTGGAGCCGCTGAGCAGCACGTCGTACGTCACCGGCGTCGCCCCGACCACGACCGTCGTCGCCTGCGGCTGGTGCCCGTCGGCGGAGGCGATGAGCATGTACGTGCCCTCCCCGGGCGCCTCGACGGCGTAGGCGCCGTCGGTCTCGGCGACCGCTCGGCTCACCTGCCGTCCGCCCAGCGAGATCAGCGTCACCGCGGCCCCGCCCACCGGCACGCCTTCCGCGCCCCGCACCTGTCCGCGCACCGGGCGCCTGCCTCCGGCCGGATCGTCGCCGGTCAGCCCCGGCACGGTCGCCACGAGCTCCGCCACGGCACTGGCCAGCGGCACGGCGACCGCGGAGCCCGCGGAACGCCGTTCCTGGTCCGGCTCGGCGGCGACCGGCTCGGCGGTCACCGGTTCCGTGGTGACCGGCTGCGCGACGGTTTCCGTGCCCGCCGTCCGCTGTCGCGGGATGAACGCGGCGACGAGGAGGGCGAGGAGGGCCGCGCCCGCGCCGACGGCCATGACGACCTTGAAGCCGTTCTCCGAGGGCAGGGGGGCGCCGCCGAACGTGGTGGTCATCTGGGCCAGGATCACGCCGGCGACGGCACTGGCGGTGGAGGTGCCGATGGACCGCATCAGGGTGTTGAGGCTGTTCGCGGCGGCCGTCTCGGAGGGGTCCACGGCGCCCATGATGAGCGCGGGCATGGCCCCGTAGGCGAACCCGATGCCGGCGCCGATGACGCAGGAGACCAGGACGAGTTCCCACACCGCGTCCATCAGCACGATGTTGAGGCCGTAGCCCGCGGCGACGATGACGGCGCCCAGCATCAGGGTCACCTTGGGGCCCCGCGCCTTGGAGACCAGCGCGGACAGGGGCGCGGTGGCCATCATGACCAGGCCCGTGGGGGCCATGACCAGGCCCGCGGCCAGCAACGACCTGCCCAGACCGTAGCCCGTCGCCTCGGGCAGCTGCAGGAGCTGGGGCAGGACCAGGGACATCGCGAACATGGAGAAACCGAAGGCCGTCGAGGCGAGGTTGGTCACCAGCACCTGGCGGCGGGCGGTGGCCCGCAGGTCCACCAGGGGCTGCTTGACGCGCAGTTCGAACACGCCCCACAGGAGCAGGACGACGACCGCCGCGCCGAACAGCCCGAGGGTGGTGCCGCTGCCCCAGCCCCAGTCGGCGCCCTTGGAGATCGCCAGCAGCAGGCAGATCAGCCCGGCCGCCATGCCGAGGGCGCCGACCAGGTCGAAGCGTCCGCCCGTGCGCGCCTTCGACTCGGGCACGGTCAGCGGGACGAGCAGGAGGGCGACGGCGCCGAGGGCGGCCGACGTCCAGAACAGCACGTGCCAGTCGAAGTGGTCCGCGATGAGCGCTGCGGCGGGCAGACCGAGGGCGCCGCCGACGCCGAGCGAGGCGCTCATGAGGGCGGTGGCCGAGCCGAGCCGCTCGGCGGGCAGCTCGTCGCGCATGATGCTGATGCCGAGCGGGATGACCCCGGAGGCGAGCCCCTGCAGGGCCCGGCCGACGATCATCGGGGCGAGCCCGTCGCTGAGGGCGGCCGTGACCGATCCGGCGATCAGCATGAGCAGGCTGACCAGCAGCATGCGGCGCTTGCCGTACATGTCGCCGAGCCGGCCCATGACGGGGGTGGCGACGGCGGCCGCGAGCAGGGTGGCGGTGACCGCCCAGGCGGTGTCCGAGGCCGGGGCGTCCAGCAGCTTCGGCAGCTCCGGGACGATCGGGATCACCAGGGTCTGCATCAGCGAGACCACGATCCCGCCGAAGGCCAGCACCGCCACGACGAGGTTGGTCCGCGGTGCGGCGGACCCCTCCCCCGTCTCCGTGGACCGGGGTTGCGCATGGGACATGGTCGGGCCCTCCGTGGCGGGATGCGGTCCTGCACGACTGCGGAGCATCGTAAGCCCGATTGATTGACTCAAGCAACGAGAACTTCTGGTGTGCGGGACGTGAAGAAACCGGGCAGGCGCGCCCCTGCCCGGAATCCTCCGCGAGCGGCTACAGCGCGCGCTCCAGGTGGTCCGCGACCAGCTTCACGAACCGTCCGGGCTCCTTCGGCCGCCCGCCCTCGGCGAGGACCGCCAGCCCGTGCAGCAACTCGGCGGTCTCGGCGAGCCCCGCGCGGTCCTCACGCTCCTGGTAGGCCTTGTTGAGGCCCTTCACGAGCACGTGGTCGGGGTTGAGTTCAAGGATCCGCAGGGCGCGCGGCACCTCCTGCCCCATCGCGCGGTACATGTTCTCCAGCGCCGGGGTGAGGTCGTGCGCGTCGGAGACGATGCACGCCGGGGACACGGTGAGACGGGACGACAGCCGCACCTCCTTGACGTCCTCGGCCAGCTGCTCCTTCATCCAGCCGAGCAGACCGGCGTACTCCTCGCCCTGCTTCTCCCGCTCGCCGTCGGCCTTCTCGTCGTCCTCCCCGCCGAGGTCGACCTCGCCCTTGGCGACGGACCGCAGCGGCTTGCCCTCGAACTCGCCCACCGCGTCGACCCACACCTCGTCGACCGGGTCGGTGAGCAGCAGGACCTCGATGCCCTTCGCCCGGAACGCTTCCATGTGCGGGGAGTTCTCGATGCTCTGCCGGGACTCGCCGGTCAGGTAGTAGACGGCGTCCTGCCCGTCCTTCATCCGCTCCAGGTAGCTCTTCAGCGTGGTCGGCTCGTCCTCGCTGTGGGTGGTCGCGAACGACGAGACGGCGAGCAGGGTGTCGCGGTTGTCGGAGTCGGTCAGCAGTCCCTCCTTCAGGACCGCGCCGAACTCCCGCCAGAACGTGGCGTACCGGTCGGGGGCCGCGGTCATCATGTCCTTGACCGTCGACACGACCTTCCTGGTGAGCCGGCGCTGCATCATCTTGATGTGCCGGTCCTGCTGCAGGATCTCGCGGGAGACGTTCAGCGAGAGGTCCGCCGCGTCGACCACGCCCTTGACGAACCGCAGGTACGGCGGCAGCAGCGCCTCGCAGTCGTCCATGATGAAGACGCGCTTCACATACAGCTGCACACCGCGCTTGTAGCCCTGGTTGTACAGGTCGTGCGGGGCGTGCGAGGGGACGAACAGCAGCGCCTGGTACTCGAACGTGCCCTCCGCCTGGAGGCGGACGGTCTCCAGCGGTTCGCGCCAGTCGTGGCTGATGTGCTTGTACAGCTCGTGGTACTCGTCGTCGGACACCTCGTCGCGGGGGCGCGCCCACAGGGCCTTCATCGAGTTCAGCGTCTCGGGTTCGGGTGTGCCGGCGTCGCCGTCGGCGGTTTCGGAGGCGTCGCCGCCCACCGCCTTCGGCACCATCCGGATCGGCCAGGTGATGAAGTCCGAGTAGCGCTTGACGATGTCCTTGATCGTCCAGTCCGAGGTGTAGTCGTGCAGCTGGTCGTCGGAGTCGGCCGGCTTGAGGTGCAGCGTGACCGTCGTGCCCTGCGGCGCGTCCTCCACCCGCTCCAGCGTGTACGTGCCCTCACCGCGCGAGGACCAGCGGGTGCCGTGGCCCTCGCCGGCGCTCCGGGTCAGCAGCGTCATCTCGTCGGCCACCATGAAGCCGGAGTAGAAGCCGACGCCGAACTGCCCGATGAGCCCCTCGGCCCCCGCCTCCTCCTGGGCCTCGCGCAGCTCCTGCGCGAACTTGGCCGTGCCGGAGTTGGCGATCGTGCCGATGAGCCGCCCGACCTCCTCGTACGACATCCCGATGCCGTTGTCCCGCACCGTCAGGGTGCGGGCCTCGGCGTCGGTCTCGATCTCGATGTGCAGGTCGGAGACGTCGGCGTCGAGCGTGTCGTCCCGCAGTGCGGCGAGGCGCAGCTTGTCCAGCGCGTCGGAGGCGTTGGAGACGAGCTCGCGGAGAAAGACGTCCTTGTTCGAGTAGACCGAGTGGATCATCAGCTGCAACAGCTGACGGGCCTCTACCTGGAACTCAAACGTTTCGGTCGACATGACTGGCTTGTACCTCACAGGTTCCGGGGTCTCCTGGACTGGCGAGAGCCACTGTAAAACACCAAGTCAGGGTGGCATGCCCGATGTTTCGAGGTCGTCCCTTCGGGCGCGATGATCGCCACGATCGAGCCGAACGGCTTGGCCGCCCGCCGCAACAGCTCCTGCCGGGCCGGTGGACGGGCCACGCCGTTGATCCAGGACTGGTGGGCGCGGTCGCTCGCGAAGTCCCCTGGTAAGGGTGCTGCATGCGCGTATGCCGGAGATACCGGGAGATCAGCGGGGAATCTCCTCCACTTCCGCGAAGCCCTCCGTCCGGCTCCACCGAAGCCGGGTCAGCGACTCGGTGGAGGCCTCGCTGAAGACCAACTGCCGGGCGTCGTCCGCCGCGACGACCTTCGTCCAGCCGTCGAAGTCCTCGGTGAGCTCGGTGTCCCAGCGGGACAGGTCGCCGGTGCCGACCGCGGCGATCGACTCCGTCGGCGGTTCGCCGTCGTAGCAGTAGACGCCCCAGTCCGCGATGACGGCGACCGTCCCGTCGAACGCCTTGAGGGTGAGGCTCTGGCAGCGGTCCGTCGCCGTCGCGTACACCACGCGCGGCGCGCTCCACGCTCCCGCGCCCGTGTCCCGGTGCCGTTCGACGAGCCCGCGTCCGGCGACGTACGCCATGCCCACACGCCGGCCGTCGGACAACGTGATCTCGGCGTCGAACCGAGGGGTGGAGGGAGTGGCCGGGGTGGCCGGGGTGGCCGCTCGGCTTCTGTCACCGTCTCCGTCACCGTCTCCGTCACTGTCTGCGGGACCGCCGCAGGCCACCACGACACCCACCATCAGCGCCGTCCCCGCCAGGGCCCAGCGCCGGTCTCCGCGCATCCGCATCCCCCCATGGTGCCCGAGATGTCATCGCCGCGGATTTCGTCAACACGCCGCTCAGTGCCGCAGCCGGTCGAAGCGGAACGGTGCGAGGGAGGCGGGGCGACGGCCGGTGAGGACGTACTCGGTGAGCTGGTGGCCGCTGGCGGGGCCGAGCGTGACGCCCAGCATGCCGTGGCCGGTGGCCGCGAAGGCGTTGGCGTGGTCGGGGACCCGGTCGATGACCGGGAGTCCGTCGGGGAGGAAGGGCCGGCCGCCGACCCAGGGGTCGCGGATCAGGCCGACCAGGTCGTCCGGGTCGTCGAACCAGCGGCCCAGGTAGTGGCGGCTCGCGAGGGCCACGGCGACGACGCGCCGCCAGTCGAGGCGGTTGTTGTTGCCGCTCAGCTCCATCGTCCCGCCGATCCGCGTGGTGCCGCCGATCGGCGAGGCGACGGCCCTGCGTTCACCGAAGTACAGCGGGTGCCGGGGCGCGGGATCCAGGTCCACCGAGAAGCTGTAGCCCTTGCCCGCCTGGAGCGGCAGCCGGGACCCGAGAGCGTTCAGCAGCGGCGCGGAGCGCATGCCGGCCGCGATGACGACGGCCGTGCAGGGAATCTCGCCCTGAGCGGTGCGCAGCGCGGTCACGCGGTTCCCTGACACGCGGAACCCCAGGGTCTCGACGTGCTCGTGGATCTTCACCCCCGAGGCGGCGAGGGTCTCGCCGAGTCCGCGGGCGAACGCCTCCGGATCCACCACGCCCTCCCCCTCGACGAGATAGGAGGCGCGCACCCCTGGCGACAGCGCGGGGTCCAGCAGCCGGGCCTCGTCGCCGGTGACGACCTCGTCGGGGACGAGGTAACGGCCGTCCGCCATCTCCCGTTGCAGGGCGAGGTGGTGGCGGGCCTCGGCCGGGGACAGGAAGGCGTGGACCATGCCGGGTCGGGTCAGGGTCGTCTCGGCCCCGGCCGCGCGCAGGCCGTCGAAGAGGCCGAAGGTGGTCCGGTTCAGCTCGGCGATGGCCGCGTAGCCGCGCCGGAAGGCGGCCGGTGTGCTGCTGCGCCAGAAACGCCACAGCCACCGTACGAACGCCGGGTCGGGCAGGGGCCGTAGATACAGGGGCGAGTCCGGCCGGCCCAGTGAGCGCAGCGCGTACCGGACGACGCCCGGCGCCGGGACCGGCGTCGAATGGCTGAGGCAGATCCAGCCCGCGTTGCCCCGGGACGCCCCGGAGCCCAGGCCCCGGCGTTCGACGACCTCCACGGGCTGGCCCGCCGCGGCCAGGTAGTAGGCCGTGCACAGTCCCACGACACCGCCGCCGACCACCACGACCGGGCCGCCGCCGGCGAGTGCGGCGGTCATGACGCGGGCCCGTAGGAGGCGAGGAACTCCCGGGTGCGGGCCTGGGCGGGGCGGTCGAGGACGTCGCTCGGCCGGCCCTCCTCGACGATCCGGCCGCCGTCGACGAAGACGAGGTGGTCGGACACCTCTCGGGCGAAGGACAGTTCGTGGGTGACCAGCAGCATCGTCATGCCGTCCGCGGCCAGTTCCCGCATCACGCCCAGGACCTCCCGGGTCGCCTCCGGGTCGAGGGAGGAGGTGGGTTCGTCGAAGAGCAGCACCTCCGGCCTGAGCGCGAGCGCCCGTGCGATGGCGACCCGCTGCTGTTCCCCGCCGGACAGTTGCTCGGGCCGGGCGAGGCCGCGGTGGGCCACGCCCACCCGGCGCAGCAGGGTGACGGCCCGCTCAAGGGCCTCCCGCTCGGGGATGCCCGCCTTGCGTTGCGCGAGGACGACGTTCTCCACGGCCGTGAGGTGCGGGAACAGGTTGAACCGCTGGAAGACCATGCCGACGGTGCGGCGCAGTCGTGGCAGGTCGCGGCAGAGCGACCGGCCGCCGTCGTGCACGACCTCGCCGGCCACCTCGACCGTGCCCCTGTCCGGCCTCTCCAGCAGGTTGACGCAGCGCATCAGGGTGGTCTTGCCGCCGCCGCTCTGCCCGATGACGCTCACGATGCGACCGCGGTCGACCTCCAGGTTCACGTGGTCGAGGACCTGACGGCCGTCGAAGGACTTGCTCAGCCCCTCGATCCGTACGACGGCCTCGGTGCGGGCGGGCGGGGTGGTCCTCGCCTCGGTGACGGGCTCGGTCATGCCGCGGCCTCCTTCCGCTTGACGTCCGTGCCGAAGCCGGCGGCGAGGTCGGCCGCGAGAAGCTCCCTCGCCGCCCGGACCCGCCGGCGCCGCCACGGGGAGAGGGGGACGCCCGCTCGTACCTTCCTCTCCAGGAGCAGCAGGAGCTGGGAGAGCGGGTAGCAGAGCGCGAAGTACAGGGCGGAGATCACCAGGTAGACCTCCAGCGCCCGGAACGTGGTCGAGGTGATGAGCCGACCCTCCGACATCAGTTCCGCAGCGGAGACGGTGACCAGCAACGAGGTGGACTTGAGCAGGTCGACGAGCATGGTGTTGGTGCCCGGCAGGGCCTGCCGGACGGCCTGGGGCAGGACGACGTGCACGAAGATGCCCGCCCTGGCCATGCCCTGCGCCTCGCCCGCCTCGGTCTGTCCGGCGTGCACCCCGCTGATGGCGGCGCGGAAGATCTCGGACAGGTAGGCGGCGTAGAAGACGACGAGACTCAGACAGCCGGCCGTGAACACGTCCAGCCGGATCCCGGCCGAGGCGAGGCCGAAGTAGGTGAGGAAGATGATGGCGAGGAGGGGGACGTTCTTGAAGACCTCGGTGTACACGGCGGCGACGGCCCGCGCGGGCCATGCCCTGCTCAGCCGGAGCAGGGCCACGACGAGGCCGAGGACGACCGCCCCGGCGAAGCTGACCACCGTGTACGAGAGGGTGCGCCCCAGCGCGTCCAGCAGGTCGGACCGGTAGTCGGACCAGGGGACTTGGAAGAGACCGGACATGTCATCCCCTCACTGACCGGACCGGCCGACGGTCGGCGGCGTCCAGTCCTGCGGGCGGTCCACGCCACGGCGCGCGGCCGCGACGTCGGCGGCGGGTACGAGGAACTGCTGGGGATCGCCGCCGTACTTCTCGACGAGCCTGGCCATCTCGCCGTTGGTGTACATGGCGTCGATCTGCGCGGAGATCGCCTGCTCCAGCTTCGTGGCCTTCTTCGGGAGGTAGAAGCCGGTCTGGTACGGCTGGAAGTACGCGTAGGCGGGCTTCGCCTTGACCTCGGCAGCGGTCGGCGGGGTCAGGTACTCCGTCCTGATCTTCAGTTCCGGGCGCTGCTTCTGCGCCGCGATGATGATCAGCGGGTCGAGGAAGCCGACGTCGACGCGGCCCGCGCCGAGGTCGTCGAAGACCCCCGTGGCGTCCGGGTAGGCGTGCAGCTCGGCGCCGGGCACGGACTGGATGGACTTGACCCACACATAGCCCTCGACGGTGCCGAGGGCGAGGCCCTTGAGGTCGTCGACGGTCCGGTAGGTCTTGCCGCTGCGGACGGCCATCGCCGGGGGCGAGTAGTAGGGCGGATCGGTGAAGAGTCCCTGCTTCTGCCGGTCCGCGGACCAGGCGACACCGCCGACGGTGATGTCCACCCGGCGGGACTGCACTCCGGCGAGCATCCCGGCGAAGTCGGTGACCTGCGGTTTGATCGTCAGGCCCAGCTTCTTGGCCACAGAGGCGAGGATGTCGCCGTCGAGGCCGACGATCTTGCCGCCCCGGACGCTGGTGTACGGCGCGTACGGCTGGACGGCCACCTTGATGACTCCGGGCGTGAGCGTCCCCAGGGCGGCAGTCTTCGCGGAGACGTTCTTCGGAGCGTCGGCGGCGGCGTCGGAGCCGCAGGCGGCGACCGACGGGAACAGGAGAAGTGCGCAGAGAGCGATCAGGAGGGAACGCATACGGGTCATCGGCCCGGGCCTTCCGTAGGGCGCTGGAGGAACCCGCCGTTCACCACGTCGAGCCCCCGGCGGGGAAGTGATGAGGCCATACGCTAGGGATCCGCCTGCCGCGCGTCACCGTTCACTTCGTACGAATGTGTGGCTGATATCGCTCGCTCCCCTGTACGGTGCGTCCATTCACGGCCCCACCGGCGACGGGAGGAACCCCGTGCTGAGTCCGTCACTCGCGCAGGAGATCGCCGGGGACACCTCCGCCGTGATCGGCTTCAACGTGCTGATCACCGATGCGGACGGCATGGTCATCGGCAGCGGCGACAGCAGTCGGGTCGGCACCTTCCACGAGGCCTCCGTCGAGGTCGTCCGCACTCAGGAACCGGCCACGCACAGCGCGTCGCAGGCCCACCGGCTGCGCGGGGTGCGTCCCGGGGTGACCCTGCCGCTGGTCAGCGGCGGCCGGGCGGTGGGCACCGTCGGGATAACCGGCACTCCCGCCCAGGTACGCCGGTTCGGGCTGCTGGTGAGGCGCCAGACGGAGATCCTGCTGAGGGAGTCCGTGATGCTGCGCTCCCGCCTGCTCTCGGAGCGGGCGGCCGAAACGCTGCTCGCCGACATCGCCTCCTACGATCCGCAGGTCGTCGAGGGCGACTTCCTGGTGTTCCGAGCCGCCGAACTCGGTTTCGACCTCCGACTGCGCCGGGTCGCGGTGGCCTTCGAAGTGACCGTGCCCGACGCGGCCGCACGTCGCCGGGGCGCGCCCACCCAGGACATGGCGCTGATCCGCTCGGAACTGCTGCGGACCGTCCGCGAGGTCTTCGCCGACCCCCAGGACATCGTCGCGGGCGCGGCGCCCGGATGGATCGGCGTCCTGCACCGGCTGCCCGCCCGGCGACCCACCGAGTCGCTGGTGACCGACTGCCGACGGGTGGCCGACGTCATCGCCGCGCAGCACGGTCTCGCCGCCCGCGCGGGCATCGGTGAGCCGGCCGCCTCCGTGGGCGGTCTGCACGAGTCCTACCAGGACGCGTGCGACGCGCTCCGGCTCGGCGGCCGTCCGCCGGACGGCTGTTCGGTCCACCTCATCGCCGACCTCAGGGTCCATCAGGTCCTGGCGGCGGTGAGCCAGTCCGCCCGCACCCGCCTGCTCGACCTCACCGTCGCGGGTCTGCGGGCCCAGCCGGACTGGCCGGTGCTGCGCGACACGATCACCGCCTGGTGCGAGAACGGCTTCAACCTCGTACGGGCCTCGGCCGCCCTGCACATCCACCGCAACACCGTCGTCTACCGGATGAACAAGATCGAGCAGGTCACCGGCCGTCCGCTGCGCGACCACCGGGCCACCATGGCGCTCTACCTCGCCTGTCTGGCGGACCGACTGGGCGGCGGCTGAACCCCCTCCAGGCCGCTCCCGCCGCCCGCGGTCACCAGGTCACCAGGTCACCGGCAGCTCCCGCACGCCGTGGACCGCGCGTCCCTCGAACGCCAGCTCCTCCGTCTCCGGGCCGGTCAGCCGCAGGTCCGGCAGGCGCTCGAAGAGCATCGGCAGCGCGATCTGGAGCTCGGCCCGGGCCAGCGACTGTCCGAGGCAGTGGTGCAGACCGTGACCGAAGGCGAGATGCTGCCCGGCGTCCCGGGTGAGGTCGAGCGCGTCCGGGTCGGCGAACACCGCGGGGTCCCGGTTGGCCGCCTGCAACGCGACAACGACGCCCTCACCCGCCCGCACGGTGACCCCGCCGACCTCGACGTCCTCGGTGGCGATACGGCGCAGCCCGATGTGGACGACGGTCAGATAGCGCAGGAGTTCCTCCACCGCGCCCGGCACGAGGTCTCTCTCTGCGCGCAGCGCGGCCAGTTGGTCCGGGTGGCGCAGCAGCGCGACGACGCCGAGGGAGAGCATGCTCGCGGTCGTCTCGTGCCCGGCGATGAGCAGTTGGACGAGCAGACCGGCCGCCTCCGCCGGGGTGGCCTCCCCGGTGGCGACCCGCTCGGTGGCGAGCTTGCTCATCAGGTCGTCGCCCGGTCGGCCCGACTTGGCGGCCAGCAGTTCCTGCAGATAGCCGAAGAGGGCCGCCCAGCCGGCCCGCATCGCCTCAGGTCCGGCCGACACGGTGGCGAAGGCGGCGGCCTGCCGGTGGATGAAGTCCCGGTCCGCGTACGGCACTCCGAGCAGTTCGCAGATGACGAGGAGGGGCAGCGGCAGGGTGAAGTGCTCGACGAGGTCGGCGGGTTGGTCCTGTGTGACGAGAGCGTCGAGGAGCTCCCCCGTGATCTTCGCGATGGCGGGCCGCAGTTGCTCGACCCGGCGGAAGGTGAACTCGGGGATGAGCATGCGGCGCAGCCGGGTGTGGTCGGGCGCGTCCATCGCGAACAGCTGGCCGGGGCTGCGCGGCGGCGGTGTCGGCTGGAGTCCGGGGAATCCCGGCCGGACGTTCTCCGAGCTGAACCGCGCGTCGCTGAGGACGGCCCGGGCGTCCTCGTGCCGGGTGACCAGCCAGGGGTGGGTGTCGCCCCACAGGCTGATCCGGGTGAGGGGCCGCTCCCTGACCCAGCGCCCGTACTCGGCGGCGGGATCGAGGAGGGGGCGGTGCCGGGGCAGGGGCGGCGGGGTGTCCGTCGAGTGCATGTGGGGGGCTCCGGTGGTCAGGGGGCGGTGATGCCGGCCAGCGTGAGAAGGAGGTTCTTGACGTCCGTCGCGTCGATCTCGCCCGTTGCGAGGTCCGGACGCGAGCAGAGCAGCACGGGGCTGTCCTGCGGGTCCTGGGGCAGCCGGCCGTGGCTGCCGCGCACACCGGAGGGGTCCAGCGGGACGGTCTTGATGCGGTAGCGCAGGCCGGCTTTCTTTCGGACGACCTGGCCGACGGCGCGCGCCTTCACGCCGGGCACGGTGGGGTCGTAGAGGAGTTCGGCGGGGTCGTAGCCGGGTTTGCGGTGGATCTCGACCTGCCGGGCGAAGTCCGGGGCACGCTCGTCGTCCAGCCAGTAGTAGTACGTGAACCAGGCGTCGGACTCCGCGACGGCGACCAGTTCTCCCGAGCGTTCGTGCGCGAGTCCGTGCCGGGCCTTGCCCTGCTCGTCGAGCACCTCGTCCACGCCGTCGAGCCCGGCGACGACCTCGGCGGTCTTCGCGAGGTCGGCGGGGTCGCGGACGTAGACGTGGGCGATCTGGTGGTCGGCGACGGCGAACGCGCGGGACGTCCAGGGGTCGAGGTACTCCATGCCGTCCTGCGTGTGCACTTCGAGGAGCCCGGCCCTGCGCAGGGCGCGGTTGATGTCGACCGGCCGGGAGGCGGGCGCGATGCCGTACTCGCTGAGGATCACGACGGTGGCGTCCTCGCGCCGGAAGTGGTCGAGCAGCGGGCGCAGGGCGTCGTCGAGCCGTCGGGCCTCGCGGGCGGTCTGCGGCGAGTCGGGGCCGGAGCGCTGGGGTTCGTAGTCGAGGTGCGGTACGTACACCAGGGTCAGATCGGGGCGGTGCTCGTCGAAGATCTGGCGGGCGGCGGCCAGGATCCACTGGCTGGAGGGCAGTCCCGCGTTGGGTCCCCAGTAGGTGAACAGCGGGAACGGGCCGAGCCTGGTGGTGAGTTCGTCGTGCAGGGCGGGCGGCCAGGTGTAGCAGTCGGGTTCCTTGCGGCCGTCGGAGTAGTAGACGGGGCGCGGCGTGACGGTGAGGTCGACGTCGGCCCCCATGGCGTACCACCAGCAGACGTTGGCGACCTTGTAGTCGGGCTTGCTGCGGCGTGCGGTGTCCCACAGTTTCTCGCCGCCGACCAGCGCGTTGTGCTGCCGCCACAGCAGGACCTCGCCCAGGTCGCGGAAGTACCAGCCGTTGCCGACGATGCCGTGCTCGGCGGGGGGCGCGCCGGTGAGGAGGGTGGACTGCACCGAGCAGGTCACGGCTGGCAGCACGGGGTTGAGCCGGGCCTGGAAGCCCTGTGCGGCGACGGCCGAGACGGCGGGCATGTGGCGCAGCATGCGGGGGGTGAGGCCGACGATGTCGAGGACGACTGTTCTCGTCATGAGACGCGCTCCTTTCGCGGGTGTGCGGTGGGTTCCCGGACCAGGCCGAGTTCCTCGAACCGGTCGCGGGTCCAGGCCAGTTCGGCGGCGAGACCCTCGACGAGGCTCGCGCCGTCGTGCGGCCGCAGGTGATCGGGCAGGACCGACCAGGTGTACGTCTCGACCTCGACGTGGTCGCAGACAGCCTGCGGGCCGCCGAGCAACTCACCGAGGGTGGTGGTCAGTTCGTCCGCCGTGGTGCGCAACGGCGGTGCGGGCTCGGCATGCAGCGGGGCGTGGAAGTGCACGCGCCAGGCGGAGCCGGGGTCCAGCTCTCCGGCGAGGGCGTCCGGCAGGTCGTCCACGCCGGAGACGACGCCGTGCGGGGCGGTACGGGTCTGGTGCAGGAAGCGGGGCTCGGCGAACCGGGCGAGGGCGGCCCGCGCCTGCGGGTCGGCCGGGTCGTCGGCCTGGAGGGCGCTGGACGCCTGCACCTTGACGACGGGGAGTCCGGCCTCGGCGAGGCGACGCAGGGCCGCGGCCGGTTCCTCGAACTGCACGGCGAGATGGCAGGTGTCCAGGCAGACGCCGAGCCGCTCGGGGTCCAGTCCCCCGAGCTCCCGGGCCGCCTGGACGGTGTCCTCCACCACGCATCCTGGTTCGGGCTCGAAGCCGACCCGGATCGTGCGGCCGGTCTCGCGTTCCAGGTCGGCCAGCTCCCGGGCGAGTTCGTCCGCCGCGCGGCGGGCGGTGTCGCGGGCGGCCGTCGGCCACGGGGTGCGCCAGGCCAGCGGCAGGGTGGAGACGCTGCCGCGCCGCGCGTCGTCGGGCAGCAGCCCGGCGAGCACCCGGGCGCAGTCGACGGTGTAGCGCAGGCGCGCGGGGTCGGTCCAGTCGGGCAGGTAGACGGCCCGTTTCACCACCTCGCGGTGGAAGCCGCCGTAGGGGAAGGCGTTGAGGGTGACGGTCTCCAGGCCGCGTGCGGTCAGTTCGGCGCGCAGGCGGCGTACGGCGTCGGGCCGGGCGGTCAGTTCGGTGACGACGTCGTGGGCCAGCCACAGGCCGATGCCGAGCAGGTCGACGCCGAGGGTCTCCCGGACGGGCTGGGCGTAGGCGGCGAGCTGGTCCACCACTCCGTCGAGGTCCTCGGCCTGGTGGACGTTGCTGCAATACGCGAGGTGGACGGTGGTGCCGTCGGGGTGTCGGAAGCGCACCGCGGGTTCACTCTCCGCCGCGCTTGATGGAGTTCCCCTCGAACAGACCCGTGTCGTCCGGTTTGACGTCGTCGAGGTCGAGCCGGCCGCTCTGGCCGTAGAAGGCCACGGGGTTGCGCCACATGACCTGGTCGACGGTGTCGTCGTCGAAGCCCGCGGCGAGCATGGCGTCCGCCGTCTTGCGGGTCTTGAGCGGGTCGCTGCGGCCCCAGTCGGCGGCGGAGTTGACGAGCATGCGCGCGGTGCCGTGCTCCTGGAGGATGCGGACCATGCGGTCCTCGCTCATCTTGGTGTGCGGGTAGATGGAGAAGCCCATCCAGCACCCGCTGTCGGCGACCATCGACACGGTGAGTTCGTTGAGGTGGTCGACGAGGACGCGCTCCGGCGCGATGCCGGACTCGCGGACCACGTCGAGGGTGCGCCGGGTGCCGACGGCCTTGTCGCGGTGCGGGGTGTGGACCAGGACCGGCAGGTCGTGCTCGACGGCGAGTTCGAGCTGACGGGCCAGGGCGACGTCCTCCTCGGGGGTCATGGAGTCGTAGCCGATCTCGCCCACGGCGACCACCCGGTCCTTGGCCAGATAGCGCGGCAGGACGTCCAACACCCCTGCGCAGCGCGGGTCGTTGGCCTCCTTCGGGTTGAGGGCGATGGTGCAGCGGTGCTGGATGCCGAACTGCGCGGCGCGGAACGGCTCCCAGCCGAGCAGCGCGTCGAAGTAGTCGGTGAAGCTGTCCACGGAGGTGCGCGGCTGGCCGAGCCAGAAGGACGGCTCCACGACCGCCCGGACGCCGGCCGCGTACATCGCCTCGTAGTCGTCCGTGGTGCGCGAGGTCATGTGGATGTGGGGGTCGAAGATACGCATCATGCGGCTCCTGCGGGCGCGGCGGGGGTGGGGGGATCGGTGACGGCCGAAGTGGTGGAATCGGTGGCCGCGGAGGTCGTGGCGTAGGCCTTGAGGGCTCGTACGGCCGCGGCCCGGCGGTCGGGCACGGGTGAGCGGGTCTCCGCGGCCAGCCCGGAGGCCTCCAGCGTGCCGGGGTGGGCGTGCAGCAGCGGCCAGACGTCGGCGGGGACGTCACGGCCGGCGGCGACCCGCTCATGGGCGAAGTCGGCGAGCATACGGGCGAGTTCGCGGTCGGCGCGCTCGGCCAGACCCGCCACCCGATCGAGGGGGACGTCGTAGAAGACGCACTTCAGCACGGCGTGCCGGTAGCCGTCGTAGTCCAGGTGACGTGCCGCGTACGGGCCGAGGGCCGCCTCGATCAGGTCCGTGTCGTTGCCGCGCAGGGCCTCGCGCACCAGCGGCAGTCCCCGGTCGGCGAACGACGCGTCCGCGTCCTCCAGCAGGGCCAGCGAACGCAGCACCGCCCGTTGTTCGGCGGCGTCTCCGTACCGGTGGAGAGCGGTGATCTCCTCGGCGAGCGCCGCTCCGCGCAGCGGTAGGGCGGCGAGCAGTCGGGCGCGGGCGGCGTCCGCCACCGTCCAGCCGTCGACGAGCGGGCCGCGCCCGCAGCGTCGGCCGACTGCCGGGAAGGCGGCGCGCACGGCCGCCGGGTCCCGGCCGACGCGGTCGACGGCATCCGCCAGCCAGTTCTGGGCGTCGGCGGTGAGCTTCCGGTCGAGGGCGGAACGCATGGGGATGTCTGGGTCCACCGCGCATACCTCCTGTTTGGCTGCGCGTACGACAACGGCCGTACGGGGGGGGTGGGGGTGAGGGTGCTCGACGGAGCGACGGGACCGTCGCGGCGTCAGAACGGCTCGGCGGCCTGGAGGAACTCCAGGGACCGGCGGGCGACTTGGGGGGCGTCCAGTGACGCACCCTGGATCTCCACCGAGACCGGCCCTCGATAGCCGGCGGCCTTGAGGGCGGCCAGGACAGGCGGGAAGTCGATCTCGCCCGCGCCGAATTCCAGGTGGTGGTGCACGCCCCGCCGCATGTCCTCGATCTGCACGTTCACCAGGTACGGAGCCGTGCGTGCGACGCAGTCGAGCAGCGGGAGGTCGTCGACGCAGTGGGCGTGGCCGATGTCGAGCGTGACGCCGAACAGGTCGGGGCCACCGAGCCGTTCGCGCAGCTCCAGGACCCGTTCCACGGTGTCGACGAACATGTTCGGCTCGGGCTCGAACCCCAGGGCCACGCCGTACTCGCGGGCGATGTCCAGAACCTCTTCGCAGCCCGCGGTCAGCCGCTTCCAGGCCTCGTCCTCCGACACCCCTTCGGGCGCGGGACCGCTGCACAGGTGGACGGCCGGGGCGCCCAGGTCGGCCGCGATCCGCACGGCGCCGGCCAGCAGCTCGACGCGTCGCCCGGCGCCCTGGGCCGACATCAGCGTCGGGATGTGCTTGTGCCACGGGTCCAGCAGGTACGGCGCCCCGGTCTCCACCACGACCGCCAGCCCGAGCCGGTCCAACCGCCGTGCGAGGGCGTCGACCTGGCGGGGCAGGTCGGGTGCGAACGGATCGAGATGACCGTGATCGAGCGTGAGCCCGACCGAGTCATAGCCCAGGTCGGCAAGCACGGTCAGCACGTCGTCGAGCCGGTGATGGGCGAACCCGTTGCTCCCGAACCCATACCGAAGCCGCCCCGAGAAGGACGAACCGGGGCCGCCGGGTTCCGGCCTCATGTGGGCGACACCTTCCGGGCGAGTCTGCGTGCCAGGGGGTGTGCCGCGGCCAGGGCTCCTGCCAGGGCCGCGCCTCCGCCGCCCGCGGTGAGCGCCGCCTGCAGCGGCATCAGGGACATGATCCCGGTGCCGACGGCGCCGCGGACGTTCGCCGCGGACGGCTCCCGAGCCGCCCGCGCCTGTGCCGTGCCGTACGAGGCGAGGTAGCCGAGCGCGCCGACGGCGGCGCCGATCCGGGCGGCCGGGGTCCGGCGCTGTAAAGCCGGAAGGGCCGCGGCGGCCAAGGCGGTTGCGGTGCTGCCGGCCAGCGTGGCGGCGGGCACGCTGCGCGGCGCGCCGGACACCTCGTGGCGGCTCAGCGCCGTGACGGTGTAGGTGTGGGCGCCGACCAGCAGGGCCGTCGGCACCGCGGCCGATCGGCGCCCGGGGTCCGCTCCGGCCAGCACGTTCAGCGCCCGTGCGCCCGCCATGGCGGCCGGACCGGCGGCGGTGGACTTCAGCCGCAGGTCGTACGCCCAGACCAGTCCGGTCAGCGGAAGCGCCACACCGAGGGCGCGCCGTCCCCCGGCCAGCGCGGCGAGGCCGAGGCCCGCCGCGGTGAGCCCGCATGCGGTGGCCAGCGCGGTGGAGCGGGCAACTCGCCCGGAGGGTATGGGGCGTTCGGGGCGTTCCACCGCGTCGACGGTGGCGTCCGCGTAGTCGTTGAGCGCCATCCCGGCCCAGTAGAGAGCCACCGACGAGGCCATCGTCGCGACCGTACGGGGGCGGGCCGTCCCGGCACTCGCGACGGCGCCGGCGAGGATGTCACCGGGCACGCTCAGCGCTGCGGGCAAGCGAATCAGCTGCGCCAGATCGGCCAAGCGCGGGGAAGGCGAGAAGTTGTTCGGGCCGTGCATGATCGGACCCTACGTCGATCATTTTAGCGCTCATATACCTCACCCCCATCATTTCTGTGAAGAAACCGTGTGCACACAGGCCGGACGGGCGCGCCATGACCCCCTTGCCCGGCCCTGAGCGACCCCCTAGCCTGATTTTGTGCCGCTAATAAACAAAATCCGAACGCACACCGCCGTGCCGGACGACCGCAACCACCTCACCTCTCTCCGCATCGCCCTGACCGCCTTCTTCGCCCTCGACGGCTTCATCTTCGCCGGATGGGTCGTCCGCATCCCTGCCATCAAGGACCAGATCGGCGCCTCCCCCAGCACCCTCGGTCTCGCGCTCCTCGGCGTCTCCGCGGGCGCGGTGATCACGATGATGGTCACCGGGCGCCTCTGCCACCGCTACGGCAGCCACCCGGTCACCGTGGTCTGCGCGGTCCTGCTCTCCCTCAGCGTCACGCTTCCCCCGCTCACCCACTCCGCCGCCGCCCTCAGCGCCGTCCTGCTGCTCTTCGGCGCGGCCTACGGCGGGATCAACGTCGCCTTCAACAGCGCCGCCGTCGCTCTGGTCGCGGCGCTGCGCAGGCCGATCATGCCCACGTTCCACGCGGCTTTCAGCCTGGGCGGCATGATCGGCGCGGGGCTCGGCGGCCTGGTCGCGGGCTCCCTGTCCCCCACGCACCATCTGCTGGGCCTCGGGATCATCGGCCTGCTCGTCACCGCGCTCACGGGCCCCACGCTGCTGCGGCACGAGCCACCGCGCCCACCCGACCACGACGCCACCGCCACAGCCGACGTCGCCGAGTTTCCGGCCTCCGCGAAGGCGGCCCTCGACGCGCCCTCGCAGGCGGCCCCGCGCCGCCCGACCGCCCGCACCCGCCGTCTCGTCCTCGTCTTCGGCCTGATCGCCCTCTGCACGGCGTACGGCGAAGGCGCCCTCGCCGACTGGGGCGCCCTGCACCTGGAACAGGACCTGGGCTCCTCCTCCGGGGTCGCCGCGGCCGGTTACTCCTGTTTCGCACTAGCCATGACGGTCGGCCGGCTCACCGGCACCACCCTCCTCGAACGGCTCGGCCGTACCCGCACGGTGGTGGCCGGCGGCGCGGTCGCGTCGGCCGGGATGCTGCTCGGCTCCCTCGCCCCGGCCGTGTGGGCGGCGCTCCTGGGCTACGCGATCGCGGGACTCGGCCTGGCCAACCTCTTCCCGGTGGCCGTCGAACGCGCGGGAGCCCTGGCCGGCCCGAGCGGAGTCGCCATCGCCTCCACGCTCGGCTACGGCGGCATGCTCCTGGGCCCGCCCGCCATCGGTTTCATGGCGGACTGGTTCTCCCTGTCCGCCGCCCTCACCAGCGTGGCGGTCCTGGCCGCGCTGGCCGCAGTGATCGGCTTCACCACACGCCGAGCCACAGCCACCTGACCGCTCCGTCCCAGCGACTTGACCGCTCGGCGGCTCGGCGACTCGGCGACTCGACCGCTCAGCGGCTCGGCGGCTGGACCGCTCGGCGACCCGGCCGGTCGGCGACTCGACGACTTGACCACTCGGCGACCCGGCGACTGAACCACTCCGCGACCCGGCCGGTCAGCGACTCGACGGCTCGGCGACTCGACCGCTCAGCGGCTCGGCGGCTGGACCGCTCGGCGACCCGGCCGGTCGGCGACTCGACGACTTGACCACTCGGCGGCCCGGCGACTTGACCGCTCCGCGACCCGGCCGGTCGGCGACTCGACGGCTCGGCGACTCGACCACCCGGCGACCCGGCGACTTGACCGCTCCGCGACCCGGCCGGTCGGCGACTCGACGGCTCGGCGACTCGACCACCCGGCGACCCGGCGACTGGACCACTCCGCGACCCGGCCAGTCGGCGACTCGACCGACCAGCGGCTGGACCGCTCGGCTCCGCGGCGACTCGACCGCCCGACGACCCGGCGACTGGACCGCTCCGCGACTCGGCGTCCGCTCCCTTCGACCGTGCTCCATCCGGCAGACTCCCCGCATGGAGACTGCCGAGTTCATTCGCGTCCTGGACCGCGAGGGCCGGTCGCTGGCCGCCGCCGCGGCGGAGGCCGGCCCCGGTGCGAAGGTTGTGACCTGCCCGGACTGGCAGGTCACGGACCTGCTGCGCCACACGGGCAAGGTGCACCGCTGGGCGACGTCGGTCGTGGCCGAGGGCCACTCTTCGTTCCAGCCGGTGCCAGAGGCGCCGGACCTGAACGGCGACGCACTGCTGACCTGGTTCCGCGAGGGGCACCGACGACTCGTCGACACTCTTTCCGCCGCCCCGCCCGACCTGAGGTGCTTTCACTTCTTCCCCGCGCCGTCACCGCTCGCGTTCTGGGCCAGACGACAGGCGCACGAGACGGCCGTGCATCGCGTCGACGCGGAGTCGGCCCGCGGCCGGACGCCCGAGGAGATCGCCGGGGAGCTCTCCGTCGACTTCGCGGCGGACGGCATCGACGAGTTGCTGCGCGGCTTCCACGCGCGCGCCAGGAGCAGGGTGCGCACCGAGGAGCCCCGGGTCCTGCGGGTGCGGGCGACGGACGCGGCGGACGCCGTGTGGACCGTCCGCCTGTCGTCCGAGCCGCCCGTGACGGAGCGCAACGCCGAAGGGGATGCCGACTGCGAGGTGTCAGGACCGGCGGCACTGCTCTATCTGTCCCTGTGGAACCGGCTGCCGCTCCCGAGCGCGACCGGCGACGCCTCACTGGCGGCGCTGTGGCGGGAGACGTCCGCCATCTGAGGAACCGCGAGGTCAGTCCGACAACATCCGGGTCAACACCGCGCGCTGCACCGGCCGTACGTCGCCGTGCAGCGCGCGCCCCTTCCCCGTGAGCGCCACCCGCACGCCCCTGCGGTCCTCCGCGCACATGCGGCGCTCGACGAGACCGTCCCTCTCCAGGCGCGCGACGAGCCGCGACAGCGCGCTCTGACTGAGGTGGACCCGCTCGGCGATCTCCTGGACGCGGTAGCTGCACGAGCCGTCCGGCGCGCCCGACTCGGCGAGGACGTCGAGCACCTCGAAGTCGCTGGCGCACAGGCCGTGTTGATGCAGGGCCCGGTCGAGTTCGCACTGGGTGCGCGCATGCAGCGCCAGCATGTCCCGCCACTGCTCCACCAGCGCCTGCTCGGCCTCGGTCTCGCCCGTCTTCGCCGCCATGGGGCGCACCGTAGCAGAGAACGGAATTTATTGCATGAGAATTAAATGCGCTTGCAATCAATGCGTACGCATGTAGTGTCTCCGCCATGACCTCTCCGCTCCCCTCCTCCGCGTCCCCGATCGCCGAGGGCCGCTGGACCGCCCGGCTGTGGGGCACCCTGCTGGTGCTGTGCGCCGCGATGTTCCTGGACGCGCTGGACGTGTCGATGGTCGGCGTCGCGCTGCCGTCCATCGGCTCCGACCTCGACCTGACCACCTCGACCCTGCAATGGATCGTCAGCGGCTACATCCTGGGCTACGGCGGCCTGCTCCTCCTCGGCGGCCGCACGGCCGACCTGCTCGGCCGCCGCCAGGTCTTCCTGATCGCCCTCGGCGTCTTCGCGCTGGCCTCACTGCTCGGCGGGCTCGTCGACTCGGGCCCGCTGCTGATCGCGAGCCGGTTCATCAAGGGCCTGAGCGCGGCCTTCACAGCGCCGGCCGGCCTGTCGATCATCACCACGACGTTCCCGGAGGGCCCGCTGCGCAACCGCGCCCTCGCCATCTACACCACCTGCGCCGCGACCGGCTTCTCGATGGGCCTGGTCCTCTCCGGCCTGCTCACGGAGGCCAGTTGGCGCCTCACCATGCTGCTGCCCGCGCCGATCGCCCTGCTCGCGCTGGCGGCGGGCCTGAAGCTGCTGCCGCGCAGCGAACGGGAGAAGGACCACAACGGCTACGACGTCCCCGGCGCCGTCCTCGGCACCGCCTCGATGCTGCTGCTGGTCTTCACCGTGGTCCAGGCCCCGGAGGCGGGCTGGACGTCCGCCCGCACCCTGCTGTCGTTCCTCGCCGTCGCCGTCCTGCTGACCGCCTTCGTCCTCGTCGAGCGACGCTCGGCCGGGCCGCTGATCCGGCTCGGCGTGCTGCGGTCCGGCAGTCAGATCCGCGCCCAGCTCGGCGCGATGGCCTTCTTCGGCAGTTACGTCGGCTTCCAGTTCCTGGCCACCCTCTACATGCAGACGCTGCTCGGCTGGTCGGCGCTGCACACGGCGCTCGCCTTCCTGCCCGCCGGCGCGCTGGTGGCGGTGTCCTCGACCAAGGTGGGCTCGATCGTGGACCGGTTCGGCACCCCGCGGCTGATCGCGGCGGGCTTCGCCTTCATGGTCGTCGGCTACGCGCTGTTCCTGCGCGTCGATCTCGACCCGGTCTACGCCGCCGTCATCCTGCCCTCGATGCTGCTGATCGGCGCGGCCTGCGCGCTGGTCTTCCCCTCGCTCAACATCCAGGCCACCAACGGTGTGGCGGACCATGAGCAGGGCATGGTCTCGGGGCTGCTCAACACCTCGGTGCAGGTCGGCGGCGCGATCTTCCTGGCGGTGGTGACGGCGGTGGTGACCGCGGGCACCCCGGCCGACCCGACCCCGCAGGCCGTCCTGGACAGCTACCGCCCCGGGCTGGCGGTGGTGACGGTCATCGCCGCGGCGGGCCTGCTCATCACCCTCCCCGGCCTGCGCACCCGACGCCCCCAGGGCTCGGTCGTCGTCGCCAAGTCCACCGCGACGGACGCGGATGCGGATGCGGACGTGAGGACAGAAGTGGAGACGGAAGTGGAGACGGAGCCCGTGGGGGCCCGCGACTAGCGGAATCCTCCACCTGTGCGCCCGGCGGGGCCGATTGCCTCGCCGGCGCACGCCTGTGAGACTCGTCGTATGAGCGGTTACGGGGGACGGCGCACACAGGCCGAGCGGGACGCGATCACCGTCGAGATCGGATACGCACTGTGCAGCGCGGTGTTCGCGGCGGCGGTGCTGTACGGGGCGGTCGCCGGACCGGCGCTGCTGTTCGAACTGCCGGACCTGGCCGAGAAGTCGCTGCTGCGGGCGGGCCTCGCGCTCGCGCCCCTGGTGTTCGTGGCCCGGGTGGTCTCCGTGCTGGTCCGCTTCCGTGCGGAGGCTCAGCCCAGCCAGCCCGGCCGCACCAGCCCCGACTCGTAGGCCAGCACGACCAGTTGGGCCCGGTCCCGGGCGCCCAGCTTCACCATGGTGCGGCTGACGTGGGTCTTGGCGGTGAGCGGGCTGACGACCAGCCGGCGGGCGATCTCCTCGTTGGTCAGGCCGATCCCGACCAGCGCCATCACCTCCCGCTCCCGTTCGGTGAGCCGGACCAGCGCATCGGCCGTCGCGGGCTCCTTGGAACGGGCGGCGAACTCGGCGATGAGCCGACGCGTCACGCCCGGCGAGAGCAGCGCGTCCCCGGCGACCACCGCCCGCACGGCGCGCAGGAGTTCCTCCGGCTCGGTGTCCTTGACCAGGAAGCCGGAAGCACCCGAGCGGATCGCCTCGAAGACGTACTCGTCGAGTTCGAAGGTGGTGAGCATGACCACCTTCACCTGGGAGAGCGCCTCGTCCTCGCTGATCCTGCGGGTGGCGGCAAGGCCGTCGAGCAGCGGCATCCGGATGTCCATCAGGACGACGTCGGGCCGCAGTTCACGCACCGCGCGCACCGCTTCCTCCCCGTCGGCGGCCTCCCCGGCCACCTCGATGTCCGACTGCGCGTCGAGCAGCGCCCGGAACCCCGCCCGGACCAGCGACTGGTCGTCGGCGAGCAGTACGCGGATCACCGGTCCTCCTTCGCTCACTGGTTCGCCCCGGTCTCCGGGCCCGTCCGGATCGGCAGTACGGCGAGCACCCGGAAGCCGCCGTCGGGCCGCGGGCCCGCCTCGATCGTGCCACCCAGGGCCGCGGCCCGCTCCCGCATTCCGGCGAGACCGTTGCCGCTGCCGCCCGCGTCGGCCCCGGTCGCCGGTCCCTCGTCGTCGATCCGGAGCCGTAGCGTCCCGCCGCTCCGATCGAGCCGCACGCGCGCGTGGCGCGAGCCGGAGTGGCGTACGACGTTGGTGAGGGCCTCCTGGACGATACGGAAGGCGGCGAGGTCGGCGCCGGGCGGCAGCCGGGGCGGTTCCCCTTCCACCTGGACCGTGAGGCCCGCACGCGCCGCCTGTTCCACCAGCTCGGGCAGCCGGTCCAGGCCGGGCGCCGGAGTGCGCGGCGCGTCCCCCGGCGTGCGCAGGGTGTCGAGCACCTGGCGCACCTCGCCCAGTGCTTCCTTGCTGGCGGACTTGATGGTGGTCAGCGCGGTGCGCGCCTGCTGCGGGTCGGAGTCGAGGAGCGCGAGGCCGACGCCCGCCTGCACATTGATGACGGACAGGCTGTGCGCGAGGACGTCATGCAGTTCGCGGGCGATGCGCAGCCGCTCCTCGTCGGCGCGCCGCCGGGCGGCCTGGGCGCGTTCGGCCCGCTCACGGTCCCAGCTCTCGCGCCGGATCCGGGCCAGTTCCGCGATCGCCACGATCGCCACGACCCAGCCGGCGACGACGATCTCCTGCCCGTAGGGCGCCGGGTCGTCGCCGGCGGGCGGCAGCCACCGGTACAGCCAGTGCGCGACCAGCAGATGCACGGCCCACAGCATGCCCAGGGCCGTCCAGGCGGCCCGGCGGTGCCCGGCGACGACGGCGGCGAAGCAGGCCACGGCCACGGTCAGGAACACGGGCCCGTACGGGTAGCCGGCGCCCAGGTAGAGCGCTGCGGCGCCCGCCGTGCCGAACACGACGGCCACCGGGTGCCGTCGCCGCCACAGCAGCAGCCCGGAGGCGACGACCAGCAGCACGCGCGCGAAGCCGTCGAGCGAGGCCCGCTCGCCGTCCTGCGCGTGCGCCGCGAAGTTCGAGCCGACGAGGACGAAGACGGTGACCAGCACGGTGGAGCGCCAGGGCCACCTCGTCGCGCCCGGCGCCGTGTCCTCCCGGCCCTCCCAGCGGCGCAGCCACGGTGGCCCGTGCCGCCACCACCGCAGCGGGCCACCACGCCCGCGCACCTGCTCTTCGTCCATGTCCGCAACGCTAGACGCCGCCGCCCGCGCCGGACGTCCGCCGGACGAGGTGATCACCCGTACTCCCCTGGAAGTACGCGCCGGCACACTCGCGCCCCGTGCACCGGGGCGCAGCCCTCACGCCTGGCGCAGCCCCACCTCGTGGGCGAGCCGGGTGATCGCGTACCGGAAGAACGGCTCGCGTTCCTCCACGAGGCGGTGGAACTGCCCGAAGAGCTCGAAGCCGACCAGTCCGTAGAGCTGGGCCCAGGCCGCGACGAGTGCGGCGACCGCGCCCGGGGGCAGGTCGGGGGCGAGGTCGGCCGCCATCCGCACCGCCTCGGGAACCAGGTCGTCCGTCAGGAGCGGCGCCTGAAGCCCCTGCGCCCGGTGTGCGTCGCGCACGATGTCGATGAGGAGGACGCCGACGCGGGCTGCGGCCGGGACGGTCGCGTCGGGTGCGCTGTAGCCGGGCACCGGCGAGCCGTAGATCAGCGCGTACTCGTGCGGGTGCGCCAGTGCCCAGCGGCGCACCGCCTCGCCGACCGCGACCCAGCGCTCGACGGGGACGGCGTCGGCGACGGCGGCGTGGGCGGCCTCCGCGCTCGCGCCGAGGGAGTCGTAGGCGTCGATGATGAGTGCGGTGAGCAGGTCGTCGCGGCTCGGGAAGTAGCGGTACAGCGCGGACGAGACCATGCCGAGCTCACGGGCGACGGCGCGCAGCGAGAGCTTGGCGGCGCCCTCGGACGCGAGCTGTCTGCGGGCCTCGTCCTTGATGGCGGCGGTGACTTCGATCCTGGCGCGGGCACGGGCCCCTCGAACGGTGCTGCTCATACCCCCACTGTGCCATGAACGAGGAGCGGTGCACACAATCGAGAACGGTGAACAAAAAAGAGAGCGGCGCTCTTGCTAAGGCGCGCTGCTCTCGGGCAGACTCTCCTCAAGCGAGAGCAGTGCTCACACTTTCCGTCTCAGGAGGCAGCAGCCATGTCCACCCACGTACAGAAGCCCGGCTGGTTCACCGTCAACGTCTTCAACCGTGCCGTGGCCTGGCTGACCCGTCGCGGTCTCAGCGTGTGGGGTTCGAGGGTGCTGGCGGTCCGCGGCCGCAAGAGCGGCGCGTGGCGAACCACCCCGGTGAACCTGCTGACCGTGGACGGGCAGCAGTACCTGGTCGCGCCGCGCGGCCACGTCCAGTGGACGCACAACATGCGCGCGGCGGGCGGCGGCGAGCTCCACCTCGGCAAGGCCGTGGAGGAGTTCACGGCCATCGAGGTCGCCGACGACGACAAGACACCTCTGCTGCGCGCCTACCTCAAGCGCTGGAAGGCCGAGGTCGGCGTCTTCTTCAACGGGGTGGGCCCGGACTCCTCCGAGGCCGAGTTGCGCCGAATCGCCCCTGACCACCCGGTGTTCCGGATCACGGTCACGAACCGGCGGTGATCGGCGCGTCGAGCGCCCGGGTTCGGGAACCGTCAGGAACCGGTCTCTTCGGCCGCCTGCGCCGTCGCCGCCTGCCGCCGGTCCATGGCGGTGAGCGCCCGCTGGGCCATCGGATGCGTGCGGACGAGCTCGCCCAGCGTCGTGTGGCCGCGCGTGATGTCGGTGAACGCGCGCCACGCCGGGCGGAAGCCGGTGAGGGCGGCGTGGAAGAGCCCGGGCCGCCGCTCGAAGAGGGTGAGCATCCGCTTGCCGACGCTCATCTCCACACCGAGGCCCGCCTTGACCGCGAAGGCGTAGTTCAGCGCCTGGCGGCGGGCGTCCACCGCGTCGTGCGCCTCCGCGATGCGGACCGCCCACTCGCCGGCGAGCCGGCCCGACCGCAGCGCGAAGGAGATGCCCTCGCGGGTCCACGGCTCCAGCAGACCCGCCGCGTCGCCGCACACGAGCACCCTGCCGCGCGAGAGCGGGGAGTCGTCGGCGCGACAGCGGGTGAGGTGACCGGAGGAGATGCTCGGCTCGAACCCGGCGAGACCGAGCCGCCCGATGAAGTCCTCCAGATAGCGCTTGGTGGCGGCGCCCTCGCCGCGCGCCGAGATCACGCCGACCGTCAGCGTGTCCCCCTTGGGGAACACCCAGCCGTAACTGCCGGGCATCGGACCCCAGTCGATGAGGACACGGCCCTTCCAGTCCTCGGCGACCGTCTCCGGCACCGGGATCTCCGCCTCCAGGCCGAGGTCCACCTGGTCGAGCTTCACACCGACGTGCGCGCCTATCCGGCTCGCGCTGCCGTCCGCGCCGACCACCGACCGGGTCAGCAGCGTCTCGCCGCCCTGCAGGACGACCGCGACGGTGCGCCGGTCGGGAACGGCCGAGCCGTGCTGCTCGACGCGCGTGACGGTGACGCCCGTACGCAGCTCGGCGCCCGCCTTCTGGGCGTGCTCCACGAGCTGCTGGTCGAACTCGGGCCGGTTGATCAGCCCGAACAGCATCTGGCGGGAGCGGCGGGTCCGGGTGAAGCGCCCGTTGTTGGAGAAGGTCACCGCGTGCACCCGGTCCCGGAAGGGCAGCTCGAAGCCGGGTGGCAGGGAGTCGCGCGAGGGTCCGATGATGCCGCCGCCGCACGTCTTGTAACGGGGCAGCTCCGCCTTCTCCAGCAACAGCACCCGCCGTCCCGCGACCGCCGCCGCGTAGGCGGCCGAAGCCCCCGCGGGCCCCGCGCCCACCACGACGACGTCCCACACCAGCCGCATGTCGTCCGCCGAAGAGTTCTCGTCGTCCGCCGAAGAGTTCTCGCTGCTCACGATGGTCTACTGCTCCCGATCAAGCCGCTTGCCGCACCTGTCCCCCGCATCCTACGGCGGAGATCGTCACGGTCCGATGACGGTCCGCTGTGCGAGGATCGGCGGCGTGCGCGCCCCCCATCCCGGCAGCGCGTACGCTCGCACGGTCCCCCGAACGGACCAGTGCCACCCCGTACAACGTCGCACCCACAAGGAGCGTGCCCATGTCGTCGAATCCGGTCGCCGAGACCGTCGCCTCGCTCATGCCCAGGGCGCGGGCGGAGCTCACCGAGTTGGTGGCCTTCAGGTCGGTGGCGGACTTCGACCAGTTCCCCAGGAGCGAGAGCGAGGCCGCCGCGAACTGGATCACGGCCGCGCTGCGCGCCGAGGGCTTCCAGGACGTGGCCCTGCTCGACACCCCCGACGGCACCCAGTCGGTCTACGGCTACCTGCCCGGCCCCGTCGGCGCGAAGACCGTCCTGCTCTACGCCCACTACGACGTGCAGCCGCCGCTGGACGAGGCCGCCTGGACCACCCCGCCCTTCGAGCTGACCGAGCGCGACGGCCGCTGGTACGGCCGCGGCAGCGCCGACTGCAAGGGCGGCGTCATCATGCACCTGCTCGCCCTGCGCGCCCTCAAGGCCAACGGCGGCGTCCCGGTCCATGTGAAGGTCATCGTCGAGGGCTCCGAGGAGATGGGCACCGGCGGTCTGGAGCGGTACGCCGAGGAACACCCCGAGCTGCTGACGGCCGACGCCGTCGTCATCGGCGACGCGGGCAACTTCCGCGTCGGACTGCCGACGGTCACCGCCACCCTGCGCGGCATGACGATGATGCGGGTGCGGATCGACACCCTCGAGGGCAACCTGCACTCCGGGCAGTTCGGCGGGGCCGCGCCCGACGCGCTGGGCGCGCTGATCCGCGTCCTGGACTCGCTGCGCGCCGAGGACGGCTCGACCACCGTCGACGGGCTGACCGACGACTCGCACTGGGAGGGCCTGCAGTACGACGAGGGGCAGTTCCGCCAGGACGCGAAGGTGCTGGACGGCGTCGGGCTGATCGGCTCCGGCACGGTCGCCGATCGCATCTGGGCCCGGCCCGCCGTCACCGTCCTGGGCATCGACTGCCCGCCGGTGGTGGGCGCCACCCCGTCCGTGCAGGCGAGCGCCCGCGCCCTGATCAGCCTGCGCGTGCCGCCGGGCGTGGACGCGGCCGAGGCGACGAAGCTGCTCCAGGCGCACCTGGAGGCCCACACGCCGTGGGGCGCGCGGGTGAGCACCGAGCAGATCGGGCAGGGTCAGGCGTTCAGCGCCGACACCACCAGCCCGGCGTACGCGGCGATGGCCGAGGCGATGGCGGTCGCCTACCCCGGTCAGGACATGCAGTACGCGGGCCAGGGCGGTTCCATCCCGCTGTGCAACACCCTCGCCGCCCTCTACCCGCGGGCGGAGATCCTCCTCATCGGTCTGAGCGAGCCGGAGGCGCAGATCCACGCGGTCGACGAGAGCGTGTCCCCCGAGGAGCTGGAGCGGCTGTCGGTGGCGGAGGCCCTGTTCCTGCGCACCTACGCGGCGAGCTGAACCGGCCTCTTGGCCGGCGGCGCGAGACGCGGGCGCTGACGGACCCGACCGGTTTCCGGCGCGGGCCGTCGACTCCCGTGCCTCGACGCCCGCTTCAGCGGCCTCCCTCACCCCGTCCAGGACGCAGCCGCCGCAGTCGTCGGCCGCCGCGCCCCGATCGCCGAGGTGAGGGAGGGTTCCGGAGGACCCGCCCGGCAGGAGAGCGGCGCGGCCTGTTTCCGGCGGAGGCGCTACGGCGTCTCTCGTCCCGGTAGGAGCTCCCCGGTGGGAATGCCCGCCTCCAGGTAGTGCGCGGCCCCGCGCTCGCGGGCCCGTAGCGCCCAGCGCAGTCGCTCGTAGCGGATCGGCGGCAGGAGGTCGGCCGCCTCCTCCTCCGTGGCGAAGCGCCAGGCCCGCAGTTCGGGGCCGGGCAGCAGCAGTCCCGCCACGGCCGCCGGGTCGAGCAGGCCGCCGTCGAAGAGGAGGCGCAGCCCGCCGTAGCCGGGAGGCGCCGGTCGCTCCCAGTCGACGACGAGCAGCCGGGGGACGTCCGCCAGCCGGATCCCGGTCTCCTCCTCGACCTCGCGCACGCCCGCGCGCGCGGGCGCCTCGCCGGGCTCCACCACGCCGCCCGGGAACTCCCAGCCGGGCTTGTACGTCGGGTCGACGAGGAGCACCCGGTCCTGCTCGTCGAAGAGGAGCACGCCGGCGGCCAGCGTCTCGGCGGTGGGCTCGGGGGTCTGCACGATGGCGCACGCGGACACCGCGCCGCCGGCCACGGCCTCGGCGATCCGGGCGGCCGTCTCGTGCGGGGTGAGGGCGCCGTTGTCCACGAGGTGGGCGTCGGCGGTGAGCCAGGAGGCGAGGGCGGCGTGGTACGGCTCGATGTGGTCGTACGACCACTGCCGGATCCGTATCTCGCCGTCCGGGAGGTCGGGCGGGACCTCCCGGTTGGCTATTCGCTCGCGCAGGATCGTTTCCGCCGGAGCGAGGAGGACATGCCGGACCGCGATCCGGCGAGCGGCGAGGCCGCCGAAGATCTCGTCACGGTACTCCTGGCGCAGCAGGGTCATCGGGACGACGAGCGTGCCGCCCAGCTCGGCCAGGAGCGCGGCCGCCGTGTCGATCACGAGCCGTCGCCAGATCGGCAGGTCCTGGAAGTCGCCGGCCTCGGCGAGTCTTTTCGGCGGGAGCAGGAACGGGAGCGCCCCGCCGATGATCTCGGGGTCGAAGAGCGTGCTGTTCGGGATCAGGTCGATCAATTCCCGTGCGGTGGTTGTCTTCCCCGCACCGAACGCGCCGTTGATCCAGACGACGGTCACAGGTCCCCCTCTTCTGTTGGCCCCCTGTGGCTTGCCCGCTCCACCCTGCCACGGAAACCAGTTCCCGTTGAGGGCGCACGAACGCCGTGGCGTCGGCACCCCTCCCGGTGGGGTCCGGCGCCACGGCCTCGTGCCCGGTACCTGGTCCGTCAGCCGTTCTGCCCCAGGGCGTCGTCGTCGACGGCCAGGCTGTCGCCGGCGATGACGGTGTGATCGAGCGTGCTGAGGGTGTCGCCGACGTTCAGTCCGCCGAGGTCCTCGGCGCCCAGGCCGTGCGAGGGGGTGATCGCCGCGACGACGAAGCCGGTGGCGAGGGAGGCGATGGCGAGCATGCTGCGCTTCTTCATGCGCGGATCAACTGCGCGGACGGGCGCGGGGTCACGCCTCCCCCGGTAATCCGCTCGCGCGGCGCGCCGGCCCGCCGTGAGAATGCCGTGATCGTCGACGTTTTCGAGGAGCCTCGCCATGAGCGGTCCGCAGCACGCCCACGCCAGTCTGGACGGGCTCGTCATGGGCGACGCCTTCGGCGACAGCTGGTTCACCCGCTCCGACGAACCCGCCGAGGCGCTGTGGGCGGCCCGGGAGCCGCGTCCGGCGCCGTGGTGGTGGACGGACGACTCGGCGATGGCGTTCGTGCTGTTCGCCCACCTGACGGCGCACGGGGAGGTCCGTCCGGACGACCTTGCGCGGGAGTTCGCCGCCGAGTACGGCCGCGACCCGGGCCGCAAGTACGGCCCGTCCATGCACGGTGTGCTGCGGCGCATCGCCGACGGCGAGGACTGGCGGGCGGTGACGACGGGGCAGTTCGGCGGACAGGGGTCCTACGGCAACGGCGCGGCGATGCGGGTCGCCCCGCTGGGGGCCTGGTTCGGCGGCGATCTGGCCGCGGCCCGCGAGCAGGCGCGGCTGTCCGCGCTGGTCACCCACGCCCATCCGGAGGCGGTCGCGGGCGCGGTGGCCGTGGCGGTCGCCGCCGCGCTGGCTGCCGCCGGCGCGGGCTCGGACGCCCCTGTGCGCGCGGTCTTCCTGCGGGAGGTCGCCGCGCAGGTGCCGGACGGCGACGTCCGCTCCGGACTGCTGGTGGCGGCGAACCTGCCCGAGCACACGTCGGTGCGCCACGCGGCGTCCGTGCTGGGCTCGGGGACGCTGATCTCGGCTCCGGACACGGTGCCGTTCGCCCTCTGGGCCGCCGCGGGACACCTGAACGACCTGCCCGAGGCCCTGTGGCAGACCGTGGGCGGCTGGGGCGACCGCGACACGACCTGCGCCATCGTGGGAGGCGTGGTCGCGGCCCGCACCGGCACGAGCGCGATCCCGACCGCCTGGCGCCAGGCCTGCGAGAGCATCCCGCCCCGGAGCGGCTGGGACGCCCTCGCCGCGACCCGCCCGGTCGCCGGCTGAGCCCACCCCGCCCACTCGCTCCCCACAACCAGCCACACCCGCCACCCGGTCAAACTGCACCACCCCTCGCCCAATACCCCCAGCCCCAGCCCCAGCCCCACAGAATCCCCCAGCCCCGCCCCCGACCGCTCGCTCCCGACGGCAGACTGCGGCCGCCGACTCGGCGAACAGCGTGACCTCACGCCCATCCGACGTCGATAGCCCCAGCCGCCCAAGCCGCCTCGACCAGTCGCTCCCCACGGCCGACCGCGTCCGCCGACCGGGCGAACAGCGCCATCACACGCCCACCCGACCTCAATAGCCCCAGCCCCACAGAATCCCCCAGCCCGCCCGCGACTGGTCGCTGCCCACGACCGACCGCAGCCGCCGACCGGGCGAACGGCGTGACCTCACGCCACCCGACCTCAATAGCCCCAGCCCCACAGAATCCCCAAGCCGCCCCCCCACCCGCCGCTCCCCACGACCGACCGCAGCCGCCGACCGGGCGAACAGCGTGACCTCACGCCACCCGACCTCAATAGCCCCAGCCGCCCCGACCGCTCGCTCCCGACGGTCGGCCACGGCCCTCGGGAGCGGGCGAAGTGCGTGACCTCACGCCCGGGCCCCGCCGGGGCGCCGGGCCGTCCGCCCGGCCTCGAGAAGTCGAGGCGCGCGGAACCTCCAGGCCGGAACGTTCCTGCTGTGCTCTGTCAGACGCCCGCCGCGGCTCTCCTCGCCAGGGCGGCCGCAGCCGCCCCCACGAGGCCCGCGTCCGTGCCCATCTGCGCGGGTGTCACCGTCAGGCGCTGGACGAAGGAGAGGGTCGCGTAGTCGCGCAGGGCCCGGCGCAGGGGCGCGAGGAGCACCTCGCCCGCCTTGCCCACGCCTCCGCCGATCACCGCGATGTCGATCTCGACGAGGGTGGCCGTGGCCGCGATGCCGGCGGCCAGGGCCTGGGCGGCCCGTTCGAAGGAGGCCACGGCGACCGGGTCGCCCGCCCGGGCGGCCGCGGCCACGGCGGCCGCGGAGGTGTCGCCGTCGGGGCCGGGCAGCCAGCCGTTCTCCAGGGCCCGGCGGGCGATGTTGGGACCGCTGGCGATGCGTTCCACACAGCCGCGCGCACCGCACGGACACGCGTCGCCGTCAAGGTCGACGCTGATGTGGCCGATGTGGCCCGCGTTGCCGGTGGGACCGGGGTGGAGTCGCCCGCCCAGCACCAGGCCGCCGCCGACGCCGGTGGAGACCACCATGCACAGCGCGTTGTCGTGGCCGCGGGCCGCGCCCTGCCAGTGTTCGGCCGCCGTGATCGCCACGCCGTCGCCGATCAACTCGACCGGGAGGTCCCCGGTCACGGCCCGGACCCGGTCGACCAGCGGATAGTCCCGCCAGCCCGGCACGTTCACCGGGCTGACCGTGCCCGCGGAGGCGTCCACCGGGCCGGCGCTGCCGATGCCGACGGCGTGCGCGCGCCCCCACAGCGGCGACACGGTCAGCTCCCCCAACACCTCCTCGACGGCCCGCATCACGGTGTCGCCGTTCTCCTGTGCGGGCGTGGGGCGCTGCGCGCGGCCCAGGATCGTGCCGTCGCCGTCCACCAGCGCTCCGGCGATCTTGGTGCCGCCGATGTCGAGCGCGGCCACGAGGTCGGTGTGCATCAGTCTGGTTTCTCCCGGTCCACCATGGAAAGGGGCTGGCCGGTCCAGCGGTTGGGGGACGCGGGCCGGAGATTGCGGTGGACAGTGTCCCCCGCATCTGACAACGTTGTCCAGGCTCTATGCTCGACGCCATATCCTCATACAACCCCTGGGACCCGCGCATCCCCGTACGCAACACGTTGTGGACACAGTGTGTGGGCGGCGGGCAGGGCCCGCCTTCCGGGGACTACAGGACAGGACCCAGCATCGTGCCCGAGACGCAGCGCCGGCCCGAGAGCCGTTACGGCAACCGTCCCACCATGAAGGACGTCGCCGCTCGCGCCGGAGTCGGCCTCAAGACGGTCTCGCGCGTGGTGAACGGCGAGCCCGGCGTGACGCCCGAGACGGAACGGCGTGTCCAGGAGGCCATCGACGCGCTGGGCTTCCGCCGCAACGACAGCGCCCGGGTGCTGCGCAAGGGCCGTACGGCGAGCATCGGCCTGGTCCTGGAGGACCTCGCCGACCCGTTCTACGGGCCTCTCAGCCGCGCGGTGGAGGAGGTCGCCCGGGCCCATGGCGCCCTGCTCATCAACGGCTCCAGCGCCGAGGACCCCGACCGCGAGCAGGAGTTGGCGCTGGCGTTGTGCGCGCGCCGGGTGGACGGCCTGGTGGTGATCCCGGCCGGTGACGACCACCGGTATCTGGAGCCCGAGATCAAGGCGGGGGTGGCCACGGTCTTCGTCGACCGGCCGGCCGGGCAGATCGACGCCGACTGCGTCCTGTCGGACAACTTCGGCGGCGCCCGCGAGGGCGTGGCCCATCTCGTGGCACACGGGCACCGCCGGATCGGCTTCATCGGCGACATGCCGCGCATCCACACCGCCGCGGAGCGCCTGCGGGGCTACCGCGCGGCGATGGAGGACGCGGGCATACCCGTCGAGGACGCGTGGATGTCGCTGGGCGCCACCGATCCGCTGCGGGTGCGCCGGGCGACCGAGGAGATGCTGTCCGGCCCCGCGCCCGTGACGGCGATCTTCTCGGGCAACAACCGGGTGACGGTCACCGCGATCCGGGTGCTCGCCGAGCGGACCCGCCGGGTCGCCCTGGTGGCCTTCGACGACCTGGAACTCGCCGACCTGCTCCAGCCGGGGGTCACGGTGATCGCCCAGGACGCTGCCGCTCTCGGTCGCACCGCCGCCGACCGGCTGTTCCGGCAGCTGGACGGCACCCTGATCGCGCCCGAGCGCATCGAACTGCCGACCCGGCTCGTCACCCGCGGCTCGGGTGAGCTGCCGCCGGCGGACTGAGGCTGCTGTGGACGCCCGCGACGAGGACCGCACGCTGGAGACGCTGGGCCTGGCCGTGGCCCCGCGGGACCGTCCGCTGAGTTATCCCGGCGCCCGTCCGGCCGGGTCCGGGCTGCTCGACGGGGACAGGCTGCTGCCGCTGGACCGGCTGACGCACCCCGACCGGACTGCCGTGGTGGCCGTCGGCTCCAACGCCAGCCCCGCCCAACTGCGCCACAAGATGGCCGAGTTCGGGATCGCCTCGCCCGTCCCGATGGTGAAGGCGCGCGTGACGGGCCTCGACGTGGGCGTCTCGGCCCACGTCAGCCGGCTCGGATACGTGTCCGCGTCCCCGGTCAACGCCCCTGATACGACACGGGAGTTGTTCGTCATCTGGCTGGACGCGGAGCAACTCGCCATGGTCGACGCGACGGAGCCGAACTACGACCGGGTCCTGCTGCCCGCGCCGGCGTTCCGGGTCGAGCTGGAGAACGGCGAGGCGCTCCTCGACCAGTTCGCATACGTGAATCATCACGGCGTGCTGCACAACGGCGCCGGCGCTCCGCGCAGCCATCCCGGACAGCGCGCCCTGATCACCGAACTCCTCGCGGGATCACCGGCGTTGCGGCAGCTGTTCGGGGTGACTCCGGAGGAGTTCTGTGCCCGGGCCCGGGCCGACGCACGGCTGTGCGCGCGGGGTACCCGGTTGTTCGCGGAGGAGAAGCTGGTGACCGCTTCCGGTCTGGAGCATCTGCACGTCCGTTAGGATGATCACACGGCATCGCGTGTCGGTCACCGTCCGGGTGAGGCATGGAGGAGCCCGTGAGTTTGCCTTACGGAGGCATTCCACACATGTCAGTCGAGCTGAATCACACCATCGTCCACTCCCGTGACAACCGGGAGTCCGCCGAGTTCCTCGCCCACGTCCTGGGACTCGAAGTCGGGGCCGAGTGGGGCCCGTTCGTCCCGGTCGAGACGAGCAACAGGGTCACCCTGGACTTCGCCACCATCCCGGCGGAGTCCATCGTCATGCAGCACTACGCGTTCCTCGTCTCGGACGAGGAGTTCGACGCGGCCTTCGACCGGATCAAGCAGGGCGGGATCACGTACTTCGCGGATCCGCACGGCAGACGGCCCGGCGAGATCAACCACAACCACGGCGGTCGGGGCGTGTACTTCATGGATCCGTCGGGGCACGGGATGGAGATCATCACGACCCCGTACACCTTCCCCGCGCAGTAGTCGTTCCTAGGCCGTCGGCCGCTCGGGGCGTCCTGGCCCCGACCGGCCGGCGGCCGTCGCGCTACTGCGCGGACGCCGTCAGATCGCCCCGGCGCGGGGCTGCGAAGCCCTCCAGAGCGGCCCGGCTCAGCCCGGTCGCCCCGGTCACCTCGGCGAGGTCGAGGGCGCCGCAGTCCAGGCCGCGCAGCAGATAGCCGCTGAGGGCCTTGGCGGTGGCCGGCTCGTCCATCACGTCGCCGCCGGCCCGGTTGGCGTACCGGGAGAGCCGCTCGGCTGCCTGGGCGAAGCCCTCGCGGTAGAACGCGAAGACGGCCGCGTAGCGGGTGGGAATGTGGCCGGGGTGCATGTCCCAGCCCTGGTAGTAGGCGCGGGCGAGGGCGCGACGGGTGAGGCCGTAGTGCAGGCGCCAGGCGTCGTGGACCTGCTCGGTCGGGCCGACGGGCAGCACGTTCGTGGAGCCGTCCGAGACGCGTACCCCGGTGCCGGCCGCCGCGACCTGCATGACCGCCTTGGCGTGGTCGGCGGCCGGGTGGTCGCTGGCCTGGTAGGCGGCGGAGACGCCGAGGCAGGCGCTGTAGTCGAAGGTGCCGTAGTGCAGCCCGGTGGCGCGGCCCTCGGCCGCCTGGATCATGCGGGCCACCGTCGCGGTGCCGTCGGCGGCGAGGATGGACTGGCTGGTCTCGATCTGGATCTCGAAGCCGAGCCGCCCGGGTTCGAGCCCGCGCGCCTTCTCGAAGGCCTCCAGCAGCCGGACCATGGCGGTGACCTGCTCGGGGTACGTCACCTTCGGGAGGGTGAGGACCAGCCCGTCGGGCAGGCCGCCGGCCTCCATCAGGCCGGTGAGGAAGACGTCGAGGGTGCGGATGCCGCGGTCGCGTACGGCGGCCTCCATGCACTTCATGCGGATGCCCATGTACGGGGCCGCGGCGCCCTGGGCGTACGCCTCGGCGATCAGGCGGGCCGCCCGCGCGGCCGTCTCGTCCTCCTCGGCGTCCGGGCGGGGCCCATAGCCGTCCTCGAAGTCGACGCGCAGGTCCTCGATGGGCTCACGCTCCAGTTTGGCCCGCACGCGCGCGTACACGGGCTCGGCGAGCGCGTCGGACAGGCCGAGGCAGGCGGCGAAGGAGGAGGCGTCGGGGGCGTGCTCGTCGAGGGCGGCGAGGGCCCGGTCGCCCCACGAGCGGATCGTGTCGGCGCCGAAGGCGTCACCGGGGACGTAGACGGTGTGGACGGGCTGGCGGGTGCCGGGGTCTCCGGGGTATCGGCGGTCGAGTTCGGCGTCGACCGGGGTGAGGGAGGCGCTGATCTCCTCGCTGACGGCGCCCGCGAGAGTCGTCGTCACCGTCTCCTGCTGTCCCTGACCCATCCCACACCCTCCACATTTCCGCGATACGGAATAAACAATCCGTAGAACGAAGTTAGCCGGGGAGCTTCCGGCAGGTCAACACCCTGTCCACGCTGTGGCGCCCCCGCGTTCACCACCGCACCTACGCCCCCTTCCGCACAACGGTTCACCCCTTCATCCTTGCTCACGAGACGAGGGGGGACACATGACGGGCAGCGGTGGGCCGACCCGGCGGGCGGGACTGAGAACGATGGTGGCCGCCGCGGCCGCCCTCCCCCTGCTCGGCATGGCAGGTGCGTCCGCCGCCCGGCACGAGAACGCGCCACCGGAGCCGCCCCGCCGCACGCCCGTGCCGCCGCTGGAGGTCATGACGTTCAACCTCCGTTACGCGTCCACCGAGGAGCCCAACAGCTGGGCGGACCGCCGTCCGGTGATGCGCACCCTGTTACGCCGGGCCGCTCCGCACGTCATCGGCACCCAGGAGGGACAGCCGCCGCAGCTGCGGGACATCCAGGCCGATCTCGGGCCGCACTACGACTGGATCGGCACGACCCGCGGCGGCGACGAGGAGGTGATGGCCGTCTTCTACGACAAGCGCCGGCTCGCCCCGGCCGACTTCGCGCACTTCTGGCTCTCCGACACCCCCGAGGTGCGCGGCTCCAACACCTGGGGCGGCGCCCACCCCCGCCTGGTCACCTGGGTCCGCTTCCGTGATCTGTGGGCGCAGGGGCGGGAGCTCTACCTCCTCAACACCCATCTCGACAACGCCAGCCAGTACGCGCGCGTGCGCTCCGCCGACCTGATCGCGCAGCGGATCTCCCGGCTCGACCGCTCCCTGCCGCTGCTGCTGACCGGCGACTTCAACGCCATCGCCCACGAGAACCCGATCTACGACACGCTGCTGGCCGCCGGCCTGGTCGACACCTGGGACGCGGCACGCGCGCGTGGCGGGGCGTACGCGACGTTCCACGGGTACAAGGCGCTCACGCCGGGCGGGGACCGCATCGACTGGATCCTGGCCACGCCGGGCGTCACGGTCCACCGGGAGTGGACCGACACCCTTACCGTCGACGGGCAGTACCCGAGCGACCATCTCCCGGTACAGGCTTCCTTGAGCCTGGAATGAGCCGAGGCCCCCGTGACCGGAGCGGTCACGAGGGCCTCGTACAGTCATGCGACTGCGGGATGATCAGCCCTTGCGGGTGTTGATCTCCTCGGTGAGCTGCGGGACGACGTCGAACAGGTCGCCGACGACGCCGTAGTCGACGAGGTCGAAGATCGGGGCCTCGGCGTCCTTGTTGACGGCCACGATGGTCTTCGAGGTCTGCATGCCGGCGCGGTGCTGGATGGCGCCGGAGATGCCGTTGGCGATGTAGAGCTGCGGCGAGACGGACTTGCCGGTCTGGCCGACCTGGTTGGTGTGCGGGTACCAGCCCGCGTCCACCGCGGCGCGCGAGGCGCCGACGGCCGCGCCGAGGGAGTCGGCGAGGGCCTCGATGATCGCGAAGTTCTCCGCGCCGTTGACGCCACGGCCGCCGGAGACGACGATCGCGGCCTCGGTCAGCTCCGGACGCCCGGTCGACTCACGGGCCGTGCGGCCGGTGACCTTGGTGCCGGTGGCCTGGGCGGAGAAGGTCACCGCGAGGGCCTCGACGCCGCCTGCGGCCGGGGCGGCCTCCACGGCGGCGGAGTTCGGCTTGACCGTGATGACCGGGGTGCCCTTGGCGACACGGGACTTGGTGGTGAAGGACGCGGCGAACACCGACTGGGTGGCCACCGGGCCCTCGGCGCCGGCCTCCAGGTCGACGGCGTCGGTGATGATGCCCGACCCGATGCGCAGCGCCAGACGCGCGGCGATCTCCTTGCCCTCCGCGGAGGACGGCACCAGGACGGCGGCCGGGGAGACGGCGGCGACGGCGGCCTGCAGGGCGTCGACCTTCGGAACGACGAGGTAGTCGGCGTACTCGGACGCGTCGTGCGTGAGGACCTTCACGGCGCCGTGCTCGGCCAGCGCGGCGGCGGTGTTCTCGGCGCCGGCGCCGAGCGCGACGGCGACGGGCTCGCCGATGCGGCGGGCGAGGGTCAGCAGCTCGAGGGTCGGCTTGCGGACGGCGCCGTCCACGTGGTCGACGTAGACGAGGACTTCAGCCATGGGTTTGTTCTCCTGCGAAACGAAGTGGAGGGGCGGTCGGCGAGGGGCCTTAGATGAACTTCTGGCCCGCGAGGAACTCGGCGAGCTGCTTGCCGCCCTCGCCCTCGTCCTTGACGATCGTGCCCGCGGTGCGGGCCGGGCGCTCGGTCGCGGAGTCCACGACCGTGTAGGCGCCCTCGAGACCGACTTCCTCGGCCTCCAGGTCCAGGTCCGACAGGTCCCAGGACTGAACCGGCTTCTTCTTGGCCGCCATGATGCCCTTGAAGGACGGGTAACGCGCCTCGCCCGACTGGTCGGTGACCGACACGACCGCCGGCAGGGAGGCCTCCAGCTGCTCCGAGGCCGCGTCGCCGTCCCGGCGGCCCTTGACGGCGCCGTCCTCGACCAAGACCTCGGAGAGCAGGGTGACCTGCGGGACGCCCAGGCGCTCGGCCAGCAGGGCCGGGACGACGCCCATGGTGCCGTCGGTGGAGGCCATGCCGGAGATCACCAGGTCGTAGCCGGCCTTCTCGATCGCCTTGGCGAGCACGAGCGAGGTGCCGAGGGCGTCGGTGCCGTGCAGGTCGTCGTCCTCGACGTGGATCGCCTTGTCGGCGCCCATCGACAGCGCCTTGCGCAGCGCGTCCTTGGCGTCCTCGGGGCCCACCGTCAGGACGGTGATCTCCACGTCGTCGTCGGAGTTCTCGGAGATCTGCAGCGCCTGCTCGACCGCGTACTCGTCGAGCTCGGAGAGCAGACCGTCCACGTCGTCCCGGTCGACGGTCAGGTCATCGGCGAAGTGCCGGTCGCCAGTGGCGTCGGGCACGTACTTCACAGTGACAACGATCCTCAAGCTCACGCCGGCTCTCCTACTGCATCGTCAGTTCTCGGCTGCCTTCTTCCAGGCAGCATAGGCGTCACAAGCGGCCGATCCCGGTTGGGGCGGCCTGCGCTCCCGACCGAAATATTACTCGTCAGTACACCCAGTTCATGCCCGCTAAGCAAGCGCTTTGAACTGTGACCTTTGCAACGCAGCGTAATCGGAATCCGACGACTTCGCAGGAGAGCCGGGCAGTGATCAATCCCGCAGAGCGGTGAACCGCCCCTGGTGGTAGAGCAGCGGGCGGCCCGCGCCGTCGGGATCGCCCAGGACGACCTCGGCCAGCACGATGCGGTGGTCCCCCGCGGGAACACGCGCGACGACACGGCACACCAGCCACGCGAGCACGTCGTCGAGGACGGGGACGCCCTCCGGACCCTCGCGCCAGACGGTCGGCGCGCCGAAGCGGTCGGCGCCGCTCCTGGCGAACGTGGCGGCCAACGCCTGCTGATGCTCGCCGAGTATGTGGACGCCCAGGTACTCGGCCCCGGAGATCACGGGCCAGCTGGAGGCGCCGACGCCGATGCCGAAGGAGAGCATCGGGGGCTCGGCGGAGACGGAGCTGAGTGAGGTGGCGGTGAAACCGACCGGACCGCTCTCATCGGAGGCGGTGATCACGGCGACCCCCGCCGCGTGCCGCCGGAAGACGGAACGCAGGAGATCGGGAGAGGCGAGTCGAGGGATGCCGAGGTCGGGCGTGGCCGTCATGGAGTTGTCCTTCTGCAGGGAGTGGCGAACCGGGCCGTAGGTGCTCAACAGACCGGACAGCGCGCGCTCGCGGTACGGACCAGGTCGACATGGACCCGTCCGTGGAGAAGGAGTTCCTCAGGCATACAGCCAGGCTGACGATGGGTGGCGCGCACAGTCAAGTGCGTTCCGGGATCTGGGAGCTGCCTCACCGTCGCCTTCGGGAGGGTCACACCGCCTCCCCCAGGGCGGCGATGACGTCGGCCTTGCGGGGCTGGCCGGTGGCGCGTCGGACGATGCGCCCGTCGGCGTCGAGGACCAGGACGGTCGGCGTCTTGAGGATGTCGAGTTCGCGGACGAGGTCCAGGTGCGCCTCCGCGTCGATCTCGATGTGGGTGACCCCGGGGACCACGCCCGCCACCTCGCCGAGGACCCGGCGGGTCGCCCGGCAGGGCGCGCAGAAGGCGCTGGAGAACTGCACGAGCGTGGCCCGTTCGCCGAGTTCGCCGCCGAGCCGGTCCGCCCCGAGTCGTCGTCCGTCGTCGCGCCCGCGCACGCGCACTCTCCCGCTCCGCCGCCGCTGCAGCACTCCGAAGGCGCTCGCCGCCGCGAGCACGGCCACGCACACCACCACTCCGGTCATCAGCCGCTCCAGCGTTCATGAGACTGCAAAGATTCCCGACCCCATGAATCGTTTCCGTTGCGGAATGCTTGATTCATGGACATCGACGCGAGGGGCCCGCGCTTCGGGGCCGCCGTGACGACCGTAGTACTCGCGGTCGTACTGATCACGGGCAGTGCCTGGCTGCTCGCCTGGCAGACGCTGGCGTTCGCGCTCGGCGCGGCGGGCGGGGTGGCCCGCTCGCCGTACGGTTGGCTGTTCCGCACCGTCGTACGGCCGCGGATCGGGCCGCCGACCGAGTTCGAGGCGCCCGAGCCGCCGCGGTTCGCACAGACGGTGGGACTGCTGTTCGCGGGCGTCGGCCTCGTCGGCCTCACCCTGGGGCCCGACTGGCTGGGGCTGGCGGCGACCGGCGCGGCGCTGGCGGCCGCCTTCCTGAATGCCGCTTTCGGGTACTGCCTGGGCTGCGAGTTGTACCTGCTCGTACGGCGGGTCGCGGTGCGCCCGGAGTAAAGGCGAGTTAAAAGGCCGAGGTGGATCAAGCGGGTTGAAGTGACGAGGATCTCGCCGCCGTCGGGCACCAGGACTGGCTCCCCGGCCGTTCTTCGGGCACGATCTGCGAGATGCCGTAAACCTACGGCAGCGTAACTTTGCCGTCGGGAGCCTCCCCCGGCAAAGAGAAGGAAGGGTCCGCCCCGCCCATGGCAGAGCTTGTCTACCGCCCCGTCGTCGGCCTCGCCCAGACGTTGTTCAAGGTCTGGGACCTCAAGATCGACTGCAAGGGGTCGGAGAACATCCCGCGCTCGGGCGGAGCCGTGCTGGTGAGCAATCACATCAGCTACCTCGACTTCATCTTCGACGGCCTGGCCGCGCTCCCGCAGAAACGTCTCGTTCGTTTCATGGCGAAGGAGTCCGTGTTCCGCCACCGGATCTCCGGTCCGCTGATGCGCGGGATGAAGCACATCCCGGTCGACCGCAACCAGGGCGAGACGGCGTACCAGCACGCGCTGGAGTCGCTGCGCTCCGGTGAGATCGTCGGGGTGTTCCCCGAGGCCACGATCTCGCAGTCGTTCACCCTGAAGAGCTTCAAGTCGGGTGCCGCCCGCATGGCCCAGGAGGCGGGCGTCCCGCTGATCCCGGTGGCCCTGTGGGGGACGCAGCGGCTGTGGACCAAGGGCCACCCGCGCAACTTCAAGCGCAGCCACACCCCGATCACCATCCGCGTCGGCGAGGCCGTCGAGGCCTCCCGTGACAAGTACGCGGGCGCCATCACCCGGCAACTGCGCGAGCGTGTCCAGGAGCTCCTGGAGGCCGCTCAGCGCGCCTACCCGGTGCGGCCCAGGGACGCGAGCGACACCTGGTGGATGCCGGCCCACCTGGGCGGCACGGCGCCGACGCCGGAGCAGGTGCGCGAGGCCGAGGCGCGCTGACGTCCGTCGGCTGGGGGCGCGCCCGCCGGGGCGGGCTCTCGCGACCCCGCGCTCCGGGCGCGCCGCGGACGCCGATAGGGTCCCTGCCTTGTCGGGACAGGTCCCGTCCCCATCGGGACGGCTGTTGTCCGCCGAACGCGCTACGGGGGCGAAGATGCGGCGCTGGGTGAAGGTGTCGGTGGCGGCTGCGGCCGTGGTCGGACTGGGCGGGTGGATCGCCCAGCCGTACGTCCACGAGTGGTGGGTGATCCGGACCGCCTGCGACGGGGTGCTCCCCGACGGCGCCGTGCGCGACCTCGTTCCCGGCGACGCCCGGGTCGTGGGCGCCGAGTCGGGCGGGGTGAAGGCGCTCGGCGACTACGGCTGCGAGGTCACCGTCGCGGGTGACCACAGCGCCGACTGGCGGCTGTTGAACCTGCACGCCTACACCCAGCGCGACGACCAGGACCGCGAGTTCATGTTCGCCTTCCCGGAGGGCGGGTTCGCGCAGCAGGCGGCGATGCCGGAAGGACTGCCCGGGTTCATCGCCCGCTTCGGCGCCCTGGAGTTCCTGCTGCCCTGCCCCGACCTGGGCAAGGACGCGGACGGCCGTCGGCGCAAGATGCTGGTGCGCGCCGGCGTCAGCCTCAACGGCCCCTGGCGGCAGCCCGCTTCCTACGAGGTGGCCGTCGCCTTCGCCAACTCCGCCTCGAAACGCCTGGGCTGCGGCGCCGAACCGCTCAAGGCGCCGGAGGGCGTCAGCCCGGCCGACCCCGAGGAACAGGACCCGAAGACGGTCCCGTTGGCCGCCGCCCGCGACACCGCCTGCGGCTGGCTGGCCGGGGCGGGGCTGCCGAACCCGACGCACTGGAAGCTCGACGCCCAGCTCAACGACGCGGCGCCGACGGGCCGTTGCGAGGCGACCCTCGACGAGGAGTTCGCGGACGACGACTCGACGGGGATGGACTTCGTCGCCTGGTTCGGGGACTGGAGCAACCGTCTCGTCGCCGGCAACCACACCAGCCGCCCGTCCCTGTCCGCGAGCGCCCGCTGCGCCGGCGAGGCCGCCCACTTCGCGCTCGATGCCTCCAAGGACGTGCCCGGCGTCGACCAGGCGAAGAAACGGGCACTGTTGAAGGCCTTCGCCGCGGAGCAGGTGAAGCGGCGGGGCTGCACCGGCCTCGCGCTGGACGCCTGACGCGGGTCGTCGTCAGATCGTCAGCCAGAGCGCCCGGACGTAGCGGTCGTCGATGACCTGCCGCATGGCGGCCGCCCGCGCCTTCGGGATCTTCCGTGCCGTCGCCCAGAAGGCCACCACCCTGAGCAGCTGGTGCCGGGCGTCCATCAGGTCACCGCGCACCCGGCCCTCGGGCCGCCCGGTGATGCCGGCCATCGGCGGGCGGGTGGTCACCTGCGCGGTGTGGGCGAGATAGACGCCGCGCGTGTACCGGCGGACGGTCTTGTCGAAGGCTGTGACGTCGGGGATGGCGCCGTCGCGGGCGTAGCGGGCCCGGTACCTCATCAGGGCGCCGACCCGGTCGGCCATGTGCTCCAGGTCGCTGTCGACCCAGTAGGTGTCGGGCGTCTCGAACCTGTCCTTGCCCGGCTTCGGGTGGTAGTCGGGGTCACGGCCCTGTCCGTCCAGCCGTTCCAGGTAGTAGGCGAGCCAGGCGCGCTCGGCGGCGTACAGGATCGCGAACGCCTGCGGATCCTTGGCGAGTTCGGCGACCAGGTACTCGGGGTCCGCCTTGATGCCCGAGTAGGGCTGGGTGTGCTCGAAGTCGGCGTGGGCCTCGTCGGGGGCGAGGAAACGGCCGTACGTCGTCCAGCCCTCGTCGTCGGGTGTGGTGAGCTCCGCCGGGACGGCGGGGCGTACGGCGTCCTTGTCGGACCCGCCGTACCGGTGCTGGTCGACGATGTACTGGGCGAGCATGCGGGCGACGCCCGGGGCCATCCCGTCGGGCAGCTCGGTGTCGTTCAGGACGGCGGCCACCGCGAAGGCACTGCGGGCCTGGGCCGGGGTGTGCGGGTTCTCGATCCCGGTGGCCCGGGTGCCCGCGTCCACGACCTCGCCGAGGACCTTGCCGCCGTCGCCGCACGGATGCTCGTGCACGAGCAGTGCGCGCACGGCGTCGAGACGGGCGAGGTCGTCGCCCGGATCGAGCGCGCGGGTCGCGGCCGCGGGATCCCTGACCAGGGCTCGGGTGGAGGAGGGGATCTTCTGGCAGGGCGTGTCGTCCCCAGCGCCGACGAGAACGATCGGTACGGCGGCGGCAAGGAGGGCGAGTCCCACGGCGGAGGCGAGCAGCCGGTGCTTCCGCAGCCGGGCAAGAAGGCCCCGCCGGTCGTCGCCTTCCTGGCCGTCGCCTTCCTGGCCGTCGCCTTCCTGGTCCTCGCCCGGCGGAGCGTGCTGTCGCAGGTCGTCGTCGCCGTCCGTGTCGGCCTCTCGGGCCTCTCCCCCGTCATGCATGCCGGGGAGACTAGCCGCAGCGGCCGTCCGCGGCGGCAGCCGGGGGGCTCACAGTGATGCGGGGAGCGTCTGCCAGAGGTGCGGGCGGTCCTGCGCGGCCTGCAGTGCCGCGAGAACGGCCGGGTGGGGTGCGGCGTACAGGCCGGGGTAGTCCAGCTCGCCCGTCTCGGGGTCCGGCAGGAAGGCCAGTCGCTCGCCGTCCAGGGAGAACCGTGCGTCCACGCCCGGCTTGTTGCCGCGTGGATCCTGGCGGTGCCAGGCCCCGTTGAAGCGCACGGCGACGAGTCCGTGCACGGCGTACCCGTCGCCCTCGTCGTGTGCGAACCGCTGGTAGCACAGCGCGGTCGGGATGTCCTCGGCCCGCAGCAGGGCGGCCAGCGCGTGGGCCTTGGCGTAACAGATGCCCGTTCCCTGCTCCAGCACGTCCGAGGCGCGCCAGGTCACGCGCGGGTCGCCGGCGTCCTGCGAATGGGGAATGGCGTCGCGGACGAACTCGAACGCCAGGCGTGCATAGGCATACGAGTCCTCCGCATCCCGCGCAAGGCGTGCGGCCGCGGCCCGCACCAGCGGATGGTGATGGTCGACGGCCTCGTCAGCAGCCAGATACGCGGACAGGTCAGGGTTCTCCTGGATCAGCTCCATGGCGGGAGAGCATAGGAATGCGATCACCCACGCGTCAAATACTTTTGAGGGCGACCGCATACCTATGCACCAAGCGTCAGGGCCTGCTAGCGCGCCGTCTCCTCCTTGACCGCCGCCACGAACGCATCGACGTCCTCCTCGGTCGTGTCGAACGAGCACATCCAGCGCACATCGCCGGCCGCCTCGTCCCAGAAGTAGAACCGGAACCGCTTCTGCAGGCGCACGCTCACGTCGTGCGGGAGCCGGGCGAAGACGCCGTTGGCCTGCACCGGGTGGAGGATCTCCACGCCGTGCACGGCCCGCACGCCCTCCGCCAGCCGTTGGGCCATCTCGTTGGCGTGGCGGGCGTTGCGCAGCCACAGGTCCTTGGCGAGCAGTGCCTCCAACTGCACGGAGACGAAGCGCATCTTGGACGCGAGCTGCATGGACAGCTTGCGCAGGTGCTTCATGTGGCGCACGGCGTCCTGGTTGATGACGACGACCGCCTCACCGAACAGGGCGCCGTTCTTCGTGCCGCCCAGGGAGAGGATGTCGACGCCGACCGCGTTGGTGAACGTGCGCATCGGGACGTTCAGGGTGGCGGCCGCGTTGGCTATGCGGGAGCCGTCCAGGTGGACCTTCATGCCGTGCGCGTGGGCGTGGTCGCAGATCGCGCGGATCTCGTCCGGCGTGTAGAGCGTGCCGAGCTCCGTGCTCTGGGTGATCGACACGACCTGCGGCATCGCGCGGTGTTCGTCCTCCCAGCCCCAGGCCTGCTTGTCGATCAGCTCGGGGGTCAGCTTGCCGTCGGGCGTGGGGACGGTGAGCAGCTTCAGGCCGCCCATGCGCTCCGGCGCGCCGCCCTCGTCCACGTTGATGTGGGCGCTCTCGGCGCAGATCACCGCACCCCAGCGGTCGGTGACCGCCTGGAGCGCGACCACGTTGGCGCCGGTGCCGTTGAAGACCGGGAACGCCTCCGCCGTGGGCCCGAAGTGGCTGCGGACGATCCGCTGGAGGTTCTCGGTGTAGTCGTCCTCGCCGTACGACACCTGGTGGCCGCCGTTGGCCAGGGCCAGGGCGGCCATCACCTCCGGATGGGCCCCGGCGTAGTTGTCGCTGGCGAAACCGCGGAGATCGGGGTCGTGGTGGCGACGGGCGTCGGTCTTCGGGGGGTTCACGGCTTCTCGGTGAGCCACAGACGCTGTCCGTTCACTTCGGGGGCGGGCTTCTCCCAGAATCCGGCGATGGCCTCGGCCAGGTCCTTGACGTCCGTGAAGCCCGCGAACTTCGCGTTGGGTCGCTCGGCGCGCATCGCGTCGTGCACCAGCGCCTTCACCACCAGGATGGCAGCCGCGGAGGTCGGTCCGGCGGCGCCCCCGGCCTTGTGGAAGGCGTCGGCGAGCGCGAGGGTCCAGGCCTCGGCGGCGGCCTTGGCGGCGGCGTACGCGGCGTTGCCCGCGGTGGGCTTCGAGGCGCCCGCGGCGCTGATCAGCACATACCGGCCGCGCTCGCTGCGCTGGAGGCCCTCGAAGAAGGCGAGCGAGGTGTGCTGCACGGTCTTGACCAGCAGCAGTTCCAGGAAGTCCCAGTCGTCCAGGCTGGTCTTGACGAAGGTCTCGCTCCCCCGCCAGCCGCCGACGAGGTGGACCAGGCCGTCGATCCGGCCGAAGTCCTTCTCGACGCGGTTGGCCCAGTCACGGGTCGAGTCCAGGTCGAGCAGGTCGACCGGCTCGCCGGTGACGCTGGCGCCCCCGGCCCCGTAGCGGGCCGCGTCGACGGCCTCGGCCAGGCGCTCCGGGTCGTTGTCCGCGCCGACGACGGTCGCGCCGGCCTCGGCGAGCCTGAGCAGTGCCGCCCGGCCGGCGGGTCCGCCCGCGCCGGCCACCGCGATCACCGCACCGTTGAGAGCCCCGTTCCCCATCCTTGCCTCCTGCTGAGCGGTGTGCGTACGGTCGCTCACGCGGCGACCCTCTCGGCGCTGTCCGCCGTGATGCCCTTGGTGGAGGCGATCACGTTCTTCAGCTTCTTGGACAGTGCCTCATAGAACATGCTCAGCGGAAACTCGTCCGGAAGCACGTCATCCACGAGTTTGCGCGGCGGCTGGCTCAGGTCCAGGGCGTCGGGGCCCTTGGCCCACTTGGAGCCCGGGTGCGGGGCGAGATAGCTGGAGACCAGCTCGTAGCCGGCGAACCAGTGGACGAGCTTGGGGCGGTCGATGCCGTCCCGGTAGAGCTGCTCGATGTCGGCGCACAGCTGGTTGGTGACCTGCGGGGCGCGCTGCCAGTCGATGTGCAGCTGGTTGTCGGTCCAGCGGACGACCTCGTGCTTGTGCAGGTAGGCGAAGAGCAGCTGGCCGCCGAGACCGTCGTAGTTGCGCACGCGCTCGCCGGTGACCGGGAAGCGGAACATACGGTCGAAGAGCACCGCGTACTGCACGTCGCGGGCCTGCGGGACGCCGTCGGCCTCCAGCTTCACGGCCTCCTTGAAGGCGGTGAGGTCGCAGCGCAGCTCCTCCAGGCCGTACATCCAGAACGGCTGCCGCTGCTTGATCATGAACGGGTCGAACGGCAGGTCGCCGTGGCTGTGGGTGCGGTCGTGGACCATGTCCCACAGGACGAAGGCCTCCTCGCAGCGCTTCTGGTCGTGGACCATGGCGGCGATGTCCTCGGGCAGCTCCAGGCCCAGGATGTCGACGGCCGCGTCGGTGACCCGGCGGAAGCGGGCGGCCTCGCGGTCGCAGAAGATGCCACCCCAGGAAAAACGTTCCGGCGCCTCGCGGACGGCGATCGTCTCCGGGAAGAGCACGGCGGAGTTGGTGTCGTAGCCGGCCGTGAAGTCCTCGAAGGTGATGCCGCAGAACAGCGGGTTGTCGTAACGGGTGCGCTCCAGCTCGGCCAGCCACTGCGGCCAGACCATGCGCAGCACGACGGCTTCCAGGTTGCGGTCCGGGTTGCCGTTCTGCGTGTACATCGGGAAGACGACCAGATGCTGGAGCCCGTCCGCGCGGCTCGCCGCGGGCTGGAAGGCCAGCAGCGAGTCGAGGAAGTCCGGTACCTCGAAGCCGCCGTCGGACCAGGTCCGCAGGTCGCCGGTCAGGGCTCGGTGGTAGTCGGCGTCGTGCGGGAGCAGCGGAGACAGCTCCTCGACGGCCTCGATCACGCGCCCGACCGCCTGCTCGGCATCGGTGCGCGCGGGTGCGCCCTCGGCCGCGAAGTCGATCGACCCGTCCTTGGACTGCCAGGGCCGAACCTGCTCCACGGCATCCTTGAGCACGCGCCACGCCGGGTGCTCCACCACCCTGGTCGCCGGAGGAACCCGCTCCCCCGTTGCTGCCTGCACAAGAATTTCCGTCATGTCCCATCCTCCACTGGAGAACCTCACGTCAGGACACCGTATGCATATGAGGTTTCTTCCAGCAAGTGGACCTTCGAGAGATTATCCTGCGCGCCCGGCTCTTCACCGCATTTTTTCCTGTCAGACATCGAAGGAGCGAATACTTCCGCTTCGACTGGGTAGAGGCGGGGCCCAGGCGGTCGGCTCGCCCGCCTGCACGTGTCCATGGCAGGGCGGGGCCGTTAGGCTGCGAGCTCTTCACCCCGCCGTCGACGGAAGCGAGTCCCGTCTTGAACTTCCTCACCATCGGTCACCGCGGAGTCATGGGTGTCGAGCCCGAGAACACCCTGCGATCCTTCGTCGCCGCCGAGCAGGCCGGTCTCGACGTCGTCGAGCTCGATCTGCACCTGAGCAAGGACGGCGCCCTGGTGGTGATGCACGACCCCGACGTGGACCGTACGACCGACGGGACCGGGCCCATCGCCGACCAGACGCTTGCCGAGCTGCGCACCCTCGACGCGGGCGGCGGGGAGCGCGTCCCGTTCTTCGAGGAGGTCCTGGACGCCGTGCAGGTGCCGCTCCAGGCCGAGATCAAGGACGTGCAGGCGGCGCGGGCGCTGGCCGAGGTGATGCACGCACGGGACCTGGTGGGACGCGTGGAGGTGTCCTCCTTCCACGACGAGGCCGTCGCAGAGATCGCCCGGCTGGTCCCCGGGGCGCGCACCGCGCTCATCGGCAGCCGCTACGGCCTCGACATCGTGGACCGGGCCGTGGACGCGGGCGCCTCGACGGTCTGCCTGAATCTGCGGCGGCTCAACCTGGAGACCGTCGAGGAGGCGCGCAAGCGGGACCTGCGCATCATCGGCTGGGTGGTCAACACCCAGGACCAGCTGCGGCTCGTCCGGGCCCTGGAGCTGGACGGCGCGACCACCGACTACCCGGAGATCAGGCGCGCGGGCCGCTTCACCGCATGACCGCGCGCGAGCGCTCGGGCTCAGACGAGCGGCTTGATCAGCAGTTCGAACTGCAGATCGTCGCGCTGGGGGATGCCGAAGCGCTCGTCGCCGTACGGGAAGGGGGTCATGCGTCCCGTACGGCGGTAGCCGCGCCGTTCGTACCAGGCGATGAGGTCCTCGCGGACGGAGATCACCGTCATGTGCATCTCGGTGACGCCCCAGTTCTCGCGTGCCTGCCGCTCGGCCTGCGCCATGACCGTCTTGCCGAGGCCGCCCCCCTGTGCCGTCGGGCTGACCGCGAACATGCCGAAGTAGGCGTGCTCGCCGCGGTGTTCGAGCTGGCAGCAGGCGACGATCCGGCCGCCCTGCTCGACGGTGAGCAGTCGGCTGTTCGGCGCCTTGATGACGTCGAGCACGCCGTCGGGGTCGGTGCGCCGGCCCTGGAGGATGTCCGCCTCCGTCGTCCACCCGGCCCGGCTGGAGTCCCCGCGGTAGGCGGACTCTATGAGCGCGACGAGAGCGTCCACGTCGGCGTCGGTGGCGTCGCGGAAGGCGAATTCGGTGGCGGCGGTGTCCATGCGGGCGATCTCCGGTCTCTGACGCGGTGGAAACACGACGAGCCTAACCCTGCCGCGCAAGGGCCCGTCCGGCGCAGACGTATGCACATCGGACCCGTCTACGACGGGTTCCGTCGGCTGCCGTGGGGGTCCCTCCCGCTCGAGCGAAGCCGAGAGTGGGGGAGCGCGTGCCAGACCCCGCGTCTGCGACATGACCGGCCGGACAGGTCCTAGGCTCCGGACACATGGTGCATGTACTCAGCAGCAGGACCCTGCTCCGCCCGACCGATCCCGAGCGCTCCCGGGCCTTCTACGGCGAGCAACTGGGCCTGGCCGTCTACCGCGAGTTCGGTACGGGACCGGAGCGCGGGGTCGTCTACTTCCTCGGCGGCGGTTTCCTGGAAGTCTCCGGCCGGTCGGACACCCCGCCGGATCCTGCCGTCCGGCTGTGGCTGCAGGTGCCGGACCTGGCAGCGGCGCACGACGAACTGCGGACCAGGGGCGTCGACGTCGTCCGCCCGCCGGTGAAGGAGCCGTGGGGCCTGCTCGAGATGTGGATCACAGACCCGGACGGCACACCGATCGTCCTGGTGGAGGTCCCACCGGACCACCCGATCCGCTACCGCCCGGGCATCTGAGGCGAGGCCCCGGAGGCGGAGTTCGGGTGTCCGTCGGCGGCCGTTCGCCCGTACTGCCGGTCTCGTACACCGAGCCCGACTGGGATCGCGCCAGGGACGGCGGCGAGCAGGTGTGGGCGCGGCTCACCGTCGTGAAGTCTTGACCCGTCCGGTGATCCCCGGATTAAGGTGGCCGCCCCGAGCAGGAGCACCCTACCCATGACCAGCCTGTACGTGCGGGAGATCACGCGCGAGGATCATCTGGCCCATCTGCGGCTGTCCCCCGACGCGAGCCATCTCCAGATCCCCGAGTGGGGCGACGTGAAGCCCGACTGGCTGCCGGAGAGCGTCGGCTGGTTCGAGGGCGAGGCGTTGGTCGCTGCGGCGCTCGTCCTGTACCGGCCGCTGCCCGGGACGCGGCGCTACCTCGCGTATCTTCCCGACGGACCGGCGATCGACTGGCGGACCCCTCGTATCGAGCGTTGGCTGGACCCGCTCATCGCCCATCTGAAGGGAATCGGGGCGTTCTCGGTGCGGATCGGGCCGCCCCTGGTCGTACGTCACTGGGACGCGGCCACCGTGGCGGCGGGCATCGCCGCCCCCGACGTACGTCATCTGCGCGATCTGCCTGCGGCCGGCATCGACGGATTCGCGCTCGACGCCGCGGAACGGCTGCGACGGCTCGGGTGGCGGCCGTGCGGGGAGAACGACGGCAGCGGGTTCGGCCTCGGTCAGCCGCGCTACGGCTGTCATATCCCGTTGGCGGGGCGCTCGGCGGACGATCTTCGCGGCGCCCTCGCACCGCATTGGGAACAGTCCCTGCGCACGGCCGAGACGGCAGGCGTCCATGTCACGTGGGGCTCGGCCTCCGACCTGCCCGAGTTCCACCGCCTGTACACCGCGACCGCCGCCCGCGACGGCTTCAAGGCCCGCCCGTTGGACTACTTCCGGCGTATGTGGGAGGCCCTGAACGCCGAGGACGACGACCGGCTCCGCCTCTACCTCGCCCGGTACGAGGGCGAGGTGCTGTCCACGGCCCTCATGATCAGCGTCGGCTCGCGAGCCTGGCACTCGTACGCCGCCTCCGGTCGCCGGGGGCGTCAACTGCGGCCCAGCAGCGCGCTGTTGTGGCACATGCTGAGCGACGCACGGGCGGCGGGCGCCGAGACCTACGACCTGCGCTCCATCACCCCCGCCCTCACCGAGGACCGTCTCCTCGGCCGGCTCCGCTTCAAGACGGGGGCCGGCGGCCGGGCCGTGGAGTACCTCGGTGAGTGGGAACTGCCGCTGGGCAGCCAGGGCAAGGTGCTGCAGCGGGCGTTGGGGGTCTACCTCGGGCGCAGATGACCTTGCCGCCGCGGGTCGGTCGATCGCAGCCCCCCGCGACCGGCTCAGCAGGTCACCGGTCGAGCCGGTCAGGATGGTCGTTCACGTCGTCTTCAGGTCGGCCTGCACCAGGTCGTGGTCCGAGTACGGGGTCGGATGCACACGGTGCTCGAGCGGGACGATGCCTCGCAGGAATATGTAGTCGAACTTGCTCCGCCAGTCGGTGGTCGGCCGGCAGTCGCCGGTGGGCGAGGGATGGCACTGCGGGTCTGCGTCCACGGCCAGAGCCCACATCCTGGTGAGTTCGGGGGCGTCCGGCACGGCGTTGAAGTCGCCGAGAACGATCACGCGGTCGTGCCGGGCGACTTGTGCGGCGAGTACGGCGGTCTGGGCCGCTCGGACCGCCTCTTGACGTCGTTCGGCGAGGTGCGTGTTGAAGACCCGGGTGGGCCGACCGCCCACGGTGGAGGTGACTGCCATGTACCCGCGGTCTTCGGATCCGCCGTCGGGGTATTCCACGGTCACGGCGTCTGTCATCGGCGCCGCCGAGAGCAGCGCCTGGCCGTAGGCCCCCGGACTCCACGGCGTTCCCCCGCAGCGGCTCCAATTCCGGAGAACCGCCCCGTACTCGACGTGGTAGACCAGCCCGTACAGGCTCTCCAGATGGTCGCGGATCCGCTCGACGTCACGCACGCACGCTTCCTGCAGGCCGATGATCTGGGGCGCATACGTGGCGATCTCCGCCGCCCGGTCGACGTTGCTCTTCTTGCAGGGGTTGCAGAGGTTCCACGTCATGACCCGGTTCGGTACGACGTCCCGGACGGCGTCGGCGGGCAGTGCCCTGGCGGAGGGGGCGTCGCTTGGCGCACGGGAGCCGACGAGCACCACGCAGGCCACGATCAAGGCGCCCATGAGCAACCTCATGTCCTTACCGAGCACCCTCGCCACCTCCGTGTGCATGCCCATGGCATCCGCCGTCTTCCCGCACGAGGTTATGGGACGGAGCTGTCGGGGCCCCATGCGATGTGCGGGAAGAGGGCGTCGTGCGTGGAGTCACCTGGGGTGGTGCAGCCAGCGCTGGAGGGCGGCGTTGACGCTGCCGGACAGGGCGCTGAGCTGGTCGATGGCGTCGCGGTCTTCGGGGTAGGGCGGGATGCCGGCCGCGGTCAGCGCGGCGTGCAGCTCGATGCGCCGCTGGTCGCGCGGGCCGATGGCGAGGTTGAGACGCTCGGCGGGATTCGGCGGCGGCAGCAGGTAGTCCATGTCCTGACGCGAGAGGTCCTGCGAGATGTCCTGATGCGAGATGTCCTGGGGCGAGTCTGCCGGGTCCGGCCAGAGGACTTCGGCCGCATCGACGGCATAGGGGTCGACGTAGGCACGGGGGGCGCTGTGTTCGGGGGCGGTGGTCGTCACGTTGGTCTCCTCACCGGCTTCTTGCGGTTCTGCCGGACATGAGGCGTGCGGAGCCCCCGCCGGTTGCGGTCACCGCCGTACATCACGCCGACGGCGTCATCGGCGGCTCATCCTCTGGTCCGACCAGCGGCTCATTCCTTCAGGCGCGATCACACATCGCGGCGGCTCACGACGAGCACGGCGAGTGCGACCGTGATCAGCGGCCAGAGCGTGTACACGGTCCAGGAGCCGGGGACGGCCGAGGCCGTGACCGCCGAACGGCTGAGGATCGCACGGGAGTTGCACGACATGGTCGCCCACAGCATCGGCATCATCGCCATCCAGGCCGGAATGGGCAGCCGGGTCATCGAGACCCAGCCGGCACAGGCGCGTGAGGCGCTGCGCGCCGTCGAGGCCACCAGCAGGGAGACCTTGTCCGGCCTTCGGCGCACGCTGGTGTCGCTCCGTCAGGCCGACCGGGGCGCGACCGCCTCGGAGCAGTCGCCGCTCGCGCCCTCGCCGGGGCTCGCGGACGTCGAACGGCTGGCCGCGGCGCCCGCGGGCGCGGGGGTACGCGTCGACGTGCCGCAGCGGGAATCAGCGTCCAAAACTGGGCGCCCGGGAGATGGGCCTGGTCACGCCGCCGCGCTGATGGCGTCCCCGACGCGAGGTGAGGGGTGGGTGAGGGCGGCGCCGCTGCGAGGAACGGCCTCAGGGCCCTACGGACGGCGGGCCTGGTCGTCACGGGATGCCGTGGGCCGGGGGGAGGCTTAGCGTGCTGGAGGGGGTTCCTGTTCCCTTCGGAAGGAACGCCATGAAGCTCGACGCGCCCGTCCCCGGCGGGCCCTGCTGGGCCGAGCTGGGGACCAGTGACCTGGAGGCGGCGAAACGGTTCTACGCGGAACTGTTCGGCTGGCGCGCGGAGACGGATCCGCGACAGGAGGCGGGCGGCTACACGGTCGCGCACCTCGGCGCGGCTGCCGTCGCGGCGCTGACTCCCCTGTACCAGGAGGCACAGCCGTGCGCCTGGAACGTGTCGTTCGCGGTGACCGACGCGGATGTCAGCGCCCGGCTGGTCACGGAGGCCGGCGGCAAGGTGCTGGTCGGCCCGATGGACGTCTTCGACGTGGGTCGTTTCGTGGTCGCCCTCGACCCTGGCGGCGCCGCGTTCCAGCTGTGGCAGGCCCGGGCCTTCCCTGGCGCCGGGCTGTTCAACGCGCCCGGCTCGCTCGGCTGGGTCGAGCTGCTGACCCGGGATCCCGAGCGGGCGGAAGTCTTTTACACCACCGTGTTCGGCTGGACCGTCAGGCCCTCCGAGAACTATCTGCAGTGGGGCGTCGGCGGCGCGGACTTCGGCGGCATGATCACGATGGACGAGAAGTTCCCGCCCGAGGTGCCGCCGCACTGGCTGCCGTACTTCGCGGTGGCCGACGTGGACGCGGCCACGCAGAGCGCGGTCGGGGCGGGCGGCGCCGCCCTCATGGAGCCGACCTCGGTACCGGAGGGTCCGCGGATCGCCGTGCTGCGGGACCCGCTGGGCGCGGTGTTCGGCGTGTATCGGGCGGGGGACGAGGGGTGAGGGCCCGGCCCGGTTGCGTCGAAGTCGCCGGGCAGGGTCCGTCGGGCCGGGTCGAAGAGGCGCTCAGATCCGCAACGTCCGCATGAGCCCCTCCAGCTGACTCAACAACTCTCCCAGCAGATCGGCCAGTTCGCCCTGGCGGTCGCCGTCCAGGGCGGACAGTAGGGCGCTCTCGTAGGCGAGTTGCTCGGGCATGACGCCGTCGACGAGGTCACGTCCGGCGTCGGTGAGGCGGAGGTGGGCGACGCGGCGGTCGCGGGAGTCGCCGCGCCGCTCCACCAGACCGCGTTCGGTGAGCTGCTTGAGGCGCTTGGTGACGGCGGCCCCGGAGGAGAAGGTCTCGCGGGCCAGGTCGCCGGGGGTCAGCTCGTGGCCGGTGCGGCGCAGCGCGCCGAGCAGGTCGAACTCGGGGCGGCTCAGGCCGGCCCGCCGCAGCGGCGCGTCCTCGGCCTGCTGAAGGAGGGCTGCACAGCGGTTGACCCGGCCGATGATCTCCATGGGCGTGGTGTCGAGCTCGGGCCGCACGGTCTGCCACTGCCGTACGACGGCGGCAACCGTGTCGCTCCTCGCCGGAACGCCGGAATCCGCCCACGCCCCGCTCTCCCGGTCGGCTGTGGGGTGTTCTCGGGGTGCTTCGTCGGTCGTGGGGTCTTCGGAGCCGTCCTCTCTCCCGTTTTCGGCCGCCGCCCGTCCCTGCGTCGCCGTCATCGCCGCGCGTCCTCCGCTTTCGTGCTCGCGTCCCGGTCCAGGAGCAGCCCCTGGCGCCGTACCGTCGCCGCGAGCGTACGGTGTCCGGACTGTTCGGCCGTCACGACCCGCTCCTCGGGCAGGGCTCGCTGCCGCCACTCGCCGGACGCCGCGTCGGCGGTGGCGCGCAGATCGACCAGTGCGGCGGCGAGGCCGCGGCGGGCGGATTCCAGGGCGCCAGGGGTCGGGCGCTGCTCCGCCAGCAGGCGCGCGGCGTGCTCGCGGGCCCGTTCGACGGCCGTCAGCGCATGTCCGAGGCGGTCGCCGGCCCGGCGGTTGGTGACGACGACCGCGGCGAGGAAGCCGACCACGGCGCCGACGAGGGTGTCGACGAGCCGCTCGGCGATCAGCCGACCGGAGTCCTGGGCCTGCCTGAACTCGGCGTGACCGTCACCGGCGCCGTCCGTGGCGGCGTGGGCGGCGGCCGCGTTCAGGGCGTGCGCGGCAGCGCGGCGCTCGGGACCGTGCGGCTAACAATTCAGCATGTGTTTTATCTGTGAAAGATATCGAATGCTCCCATCGAATGCCCCCCGTGTACACCCTTGCGCCCGCGTGCGCGCGGCGTGGTGTGGGCATCGCATCCCTCGACGGGGAACGTCGAGCGGGGAGGTGCGCGTGCACGGACCGGCTTCGCCCGGCTGGCTGCTGGTCGCGCTGTGTGCGGCGACCGGGGGCTACTGTCTGCTGCGGATGCGCAGCAAGGTCGAGGAACAGCGCAAGGCCGCGGGCGGCGAGGCGCTGATGGGTTTCGGGATGGCCGCGATGGCCGTGCCCCCGGCCGTGTTCACCCCACCGGCGTGGGCCTGGCCGGCGTACACGGCGGTGTTCGGCGCGGCGGCGCTGCGGGCCCTGTGGGCCTTGTGGGCGGCCCGCGCGACGAGCGCCCATCATCTGCACCACCTGGTGGGGACCGGGGCGATGGTCTACATGGCGGCCGCGATGGCCGCCTCGCCTTCGTTCTCGTCGGCGCACGCACACGGTCACGACCCCGCGCACGACGGCTCGGGGGTCCCGCTGCTGACGGGCGCGCTGCTGCTGTACTTCGCCGGGTACGTCCTGCTCTGCGGGGTCCGGTTGCTGCCGGTGGCCGGGGTGGGCGGAGCCGCCCTCGCGTGGGGCGACCGACCCGAGGTGGCACGCGCCTGCCGGCTGGCGATGGGCATCGGAATGCTCGCCATGCTGCTGACGATGTGATGGCCGTCCCCAACTGCCGGACGGGCGGCGGCAGTCCGCATGCCAGGGCGTGGTCTGCGTCACTTCGCCGTAACAAGTCGTACCCCTGAGCAGTACGCCGCTCATAGGGTGCTGTCCATGATGGTCCCCGCGGTCCTGCTGCTGCTCGGCGCCCTGACCGCCGTCGTCGGCCCCCGGCTGATCGCCCGGGCCGACTGGCCGGACCACGAACCGGTGGTCGCCCTGTGGGCGTGGCAGTGCGTGGTGGCGGCGGTCCTGCTGTGCTGCGCGCTGTCGATGACGCTCAGCGCGGCGGCGGCCTGGCACGCGGTGCGCGGCCAGCTCTTCGCACCAGCCCCTCGGCCGGTCGTGGAGGCGTACGCACTGGGCACGGCCGGCCCTTGGGCGGCGGCGACCGCGGTGACGCTCGCGTGCGGCGGGCTGTGGAGCGGGGCGATGCTCGTGCGGGAGGTGCTGCGCAGTCGGGCCCGAGCCCGGTCCCGGCGCGCCGAACTCCGGCTACGTGCCCCGTTGCTGCCGGGCGAGGGCTCCGTCACGGGTCGGCTGCTCGTGCTGGAGGGTGAGCGTCCCGACGCCTGGTGGCTCGCCGGTGCGGAACCCCAACTGGTCGTCACCACGGCCGCGTTGCGGCGGCTGAAGGGACGTCAGCTCGATGCGGTGCTCGCGCACGAGCAGGGGCACGCCCAGGCGCGGCACGACTGGTTGCTGCACTGCTCGACGGCGCTGGCCACCGGGTTTCCGCAGGTGCCGGTGTTCGCCGCATTCCGCGACGAGATGCACCGGCTGGTCGAGTTGTCCGCCGACGACATGGCCTCGCGCCGTTTCGGCCGGCTGACGACCGCGCTGGCGCTCGTGGAACTCAACGAGGACCGGGGCGTGTTCGGCCCCTCCCCCGCCCCGCAGGCCCATCTCCCGCAGCGCGTACACCGATTGCTCACACCGCCCGACCGCCTCACCGCAGCCCGAAGACTCCGCCTGACCGCAGCGGCCTCCCTGGTACCCGTGATCCCGGTGCTGGTGACCCTGATCCCGGGCCTGCGAGCACTGGGCTGACCGCGCACCGCCCCCGGGAAACCCGCACAGCCGCAACGAACCACCCCACGGCCGGAAAGCCCACCAAGGCGCCCGAGGAACGACTCCACGGCCGGTGGACGGCCTGGCAGCACCCCATGGCCAGAAACTCCGGGGGCCGGAAACCAGCACCCCACAGGCCGGGCAAGTCCCCGGGTTCGCCTCTGGCCCCCCGATTCGGCGAGGATCGACCCATGCACAACCCGTCCGTCGACTCCCCGTCCCGCCCCCGACTCCGCCCCGGCGCCCCGAGCCCGGCCCTGCGTGGCGCCCTGATCCTCGGTGTGTGCTCCGGTCTGCTCCTCGTCCTGGTCTGGGTCGAGTGGCATCCGCTGATCGCCGTCGACGGCGACATCTCCCGCACCGCCCACCGATGGGCCGTCGCCGCCCCCGACGTCACCCAGGCCTGCCGCATCCTCACGGACTGGGTCTGGGACCCCCTGACCATGCGACTGCTCGGCGCCGCGGTCGCCGTGTGGCTGGTGTGGCGGCACGCGGCCTGGTGGACGGCCGGGTGGCTGGTCGTCACATCGGCCCTGGGCACGCTGATCCAGCAGGGCCTCAAGGCCGGGGTCGGCCGGGCCCGCCCGGTGTGGCCCGACCCCGTCGACTCCGCGCACTACGCCGCGTACCCGTCGGGGCACGCGCTGACCGCGACCGTGGTGTTCGGCCTGCTGCTGTGGCTGCTGCACCGGCACGGCGTCGGCCCCGTCGTATGGCGTACGGCGCTGGCAGTGGCGGTGGTGTCCGTGGTGGGCGTGGGGCTCACCCGGATCTGGCTGGGCGTGCACTGGCCGTCGGACGTTTTGGGCGGCTGGCTGCTGGGGGCGCTGCTGGTGATGCTGGCGATCGCGGCACAGCGACGGCAACGAAGGCGGCGGTCGTGACCGGACCGCGGGGCGTCGATTCGCGCTCCGCGGCCAGGGCGCCCGCCCCAGTGCCTGCCGTCTGAAACGGGACCCCACAAGATCCGCCGGGTCCCTAGGATCACCGGCATGACTGCCGTTCTGTTCGACTTCTCCGGCACCCTCTTCCGCGTCGAGTCCACCGAGTCCTGGCTACGGACCGTGCTGGACGCGGCGGGCATCGCACTGCCCGAGCCGGAGCCGGCCGAGAAGGCACGAGCGCTGGAGGCGGCCGGCGCGCTGCCGGGCGGGGCCGCTCCCGTCCGGGTGCCCGAAGAGGTGGCCGGGGTGTGGCGGGTGCGGGACGAGAGCGCCGCGTCGCACCGGGCCGCCTTCACCGGGCTGTCCCGTCAGGTGCCGCTGCCGGATGCGGGCCTGCACGACGCGCTGTACGACCGGCACATGACGCCGGCGGCCTGGTCCCCGTACCCCGACGCCCTGGACGTGCTGAGCGGGTTGCGTGAGCGGGGCTTGCGGGTCGGCGTGGTCAGCAACATCGGCTGGGACCTGCGGCCGGTGTTCCGGGAGCACGGCCTCGACCGGTACGTCGACGCGTACGTGCTGTCGTACGAGCACGGGGCGCAGAAGCCGGACCCGCGGCTGTTCACCGTCGCGTGCGCGGCGCTGGGCGCCGATCCCCGCAGGACCCTGATGGTGGGCGACGACCGGCGCGCGGACGGCGGGACGGCGGCGCTGGGCTGCGCGGTGCACTTCGTGGACCATCTGCCGGCGGCCGAACGCCCGGACGGGCTGCGGCCGGTGCTGGGGCTGGTGGGCTGATCTGCCGCAGGACGGCGGCTCACCACCCTGCAAGCGGTAGCCTCAGGCCACTTTCCGGGGAGAAGCACGCCCACTCTGGACGATCCCCCGCGTCGCCCAGAGCAGGCGGCAGCCCGGCGCGCGCTCCGTCCGGAGTGGACCGGGATGTCCTGAGTATAGTTGGCTGAGAGCCAGTCAACGCAGGAGTTACAGGATGTGCCCGCGCAGCGCCTCGGTCAATGAAGAATTGCGGCGGCGTTCCCGGGAGCGGCTCCTGCAGGCGGCGGTGGAGCTGGTGAGCGAGCGCGGGTACGAGGCGACGACCCTCGCCGACATCGCGGACCGGGCCGGCTCCGCGCGCGGTCTGGTGTCGTACTACTTCCCCGGCAAGCGGCAGCTGGTGCAGTCGGCCGTGCACCGGCTGATGCACTGCACGCTTCAGGAGGCGCTGGAGCGCGAGCCGCACTCCGAGGACGGCCGGGAGCGGATGGCGCGGGCCATCGACGCGATCCTGGGTCTGACCCGGGACCGTACGGTGCTGATGCGCCAGCACATGGCGGGGCTGCTGCAGGCCGAGGGGTTCGTGCAGTGCCCGGAGCAGCGACGGCTGGCCGAGCTGTTGCGGGAGACCGCCGTCCGGCACGGGTCGCAGGACGTCGACCACGACTACCCGATGCTGCGCTCCCAGCTGATGGGAGCCGTCTACGCGATGGTGCTGCCGAATGTGCCCCTGCCGCTCGCGACCCTGCGCGCCGAGCTGTTCGCGCGTTACCGGCTGGACTGGGAGCAGGGGGTCCCGCCGGACGCCGAGGCGCCCGGCGGGAGGTGTGACACCGATCTGTCGCGGTTCTTCGCGACGGACCCCGCCGCCGGGGATCAGTCGAAGTAGTCCGGCTGCGTCTGGACGTTGAGCTCGCGCAGGTGGACCCGCTTCGCCGGATCCGTGCGACGGTCGTTGAGCTTCAGCACGTCGAAGCCCTTGGCGATGTCGTTCGAGTAGATGTAGCCGTTGTAGTAGTACGCCGACCACGCGCCGCCGGTCTGCAGGGTCGTGGTGCTCAGCGGGCCGCGCTCGAAGTAGGCGATCTCCTTCGGCTTCGCCGAGTCGGTGAAGTCCCAGACGGAGACGCCGCCCTGGTACCAGGCCTGGACCATGAGGTCCTTGCCCTTGACCGGGATCAGCGAGCCGTTGTGGGCGACGCAGTTCTCGGTGTCCGCCTGGTGGCGCGGGATCTTGTAGTAGCCGCGGAAGACGAGCTTGCGCTTGTCGCCCTTGCCGACGATGTCGTAGATGCCGTCGGCGCCACGGTTCGGGCCGGTCGCCTCGTTGCAGGTGGCCGCACCACCGCCGCCGAGCTCGTCGGTGAAGACGACCTTGTTCGCCTTCTGGTTGAAGGTCGCCGAGTGCCAGAACGCGAAGTTGACGTTGTCCTGGACCTGGTCGATGACCTTCGGGTGCTCCGGGTCCTTGATCGAGAACAGGATGCCGTCGCCCATGCAGGCGCCGGCCGCCAGGTCCTTCTCCGGCAGCACGGTGATGTCGTGGCAGCCGGTGGTCTTGGAGACGCCGGGGTTCGTGGGAGCGCCGGGGTTGCCGCCGCCGTCCGGACCCTCACCCGGGAAGAGGACGGGGAAGCCCACGACCGCCGCCTGCTCCGGGGCGTTGCGCGGCACCTTGATGACCGAGATGCCGTCGTGCGGGGGCTGGCAGTCGGGGTAGGCGGCGTTCGGCGAGTACGAGGAGACGTAGACGTAGACGTTCTTGCGCTCGGGCACCAGGGTGTGGGTGTGCGAGCCGCAGGCGGTCTCCACGGCGGCGACGTACTTCGGGTTCGCCTTGTCGCTGATGTCGAAGACCTTCATGCCCTCCCAGGAGGACTTCTCGGTCACCGGCTGCGTCGTGCTGTTGCAACTGCTGTCGCTGCGCGAGGAGTCGGTCGACAGGAAGAGCAGGTTGCCGGAGACGGAGATGTCGTTCTGCGAGCCGGGGCAGAGCACCTGGGCCACGGTCTTCGGGGACTTCGGGTTGCTGATGTCGAAGATGCGGAAGCCGTCGTAGTTGCCGGAGAAGGCGTACTTGCCCTGGAAGGCCAGGTCCGAGTTGGTGCCCGGCAGGGCGTCCTTGGGGATGTTCGTCAGGTGCTCGATGTTGGCGGAGTGGACGATCTCGTCCTGCCCGGGTATCTCGCCCGCCGCGATCGCCTCGGCCGCCTCGGCCCGGACGCCCTGGGACACCTCGCGCTGCGCGGCCGGACCGTCCCCCGGGTCGGGGGTCGCGGCCGCCGGCACCGCGGTTAGGAGCGCGGCCAGAAGTCCGCCGCAGGCGGCTGCGACTCCCAGCCGTCTGCGGCGTGTTCGGGGATCGTTCAACAGGGTCACTGCATCCTCCCTCGTAGCCGTTCGCACGGGAACGGTTCACGGTGCTCCGAAGTATCGTCTTCATCATGCACATATCAAAGGTTGGCAATGCGCTCGTCATGAATCTTTCTGGCCACTCATGCGGCCGGAGACGCGACCAGTGATGCGAAGATCCCTACGAGGACGGCTCCCCGTCCCAACTCGCCTGCCCCAGGAGGTCGTTGTGCTCGTACGCCGCGCGCCCCTCGTCGCAGCCTCGCTGCTGCTCGCACTCGCCCTCGCGGGCTGCGACTCCGGGGAGGACGCCACGTCGGGTGCGGCAAGCGGGCCTTCGGTGATCGCGCCGGGCAAGCCGGGCGAGGCGAACCGGACCCTCTCCGCCCAGGACGCGGCCGAGCAGCGCGTCGACGACGACACGCCGAACTCGGCCGACGTGGCCTACGCGCAGAAGATGATCGAGCACCACGCTCAGGCGCTGGAGATGTCCGAACTCGCCCCGAAACAGGCCGAGTCGACGACCGTCAAGGGGCTCGCGGCGCGGATCGGCGCCGCGCAGGGGCCGGAGATCGAGGCCATGAAGGCCTGGCTCACGACGCACGGCAAGGAAACGGCGAGCAGTGGGCACCAGCACACGGCGATGCCCGGGATGGCCACCGAGGCGCAGTTGACCAAGCTGCGCGCCGCGCGCGGCAAGGCGTTCGACGCACTCTTCCTCACTGTGATGATCACCCACCACGAGGGCGCCCTCACCATGGCCACGGAGGTCAAGACACAGGGCAACAACGTGCGGATCGAGGAGATGGCGGACGACGTGATAGCCCAGCAGACGAGCGAGATCACCCGGATGCGCGCCCTGCAGTAGGGCTTCCGCCTCCCGGCAAGCCGTCCTGCAGGCGCTGCGCCGACGAGGACTGCGCCGACGCGCCCGGTCGCCGACTCCCTTTGTCAGCGACGCGCGTGACGTGGAGTCAGGTATCCGGCGTCCCGCGCCTGTGCGATCAGCCGCAGCGACCGGCGTCGGCTGTGCCCCGTCGCGCACATGACCGCGAGGACGGGGTCGACGCCCTCCTCCTGGGCCTCGCGGTACTCCTGCGCCACCAGCCACCGGCCCTCGGCGCCGCGCGGCCAGGCCGGGCGCGCACGACGGGGGGCGGGGGTCTCGTCGGAGTACGCAGCGTCCCCGGTGTCCCCGGTGCCCCCGGCGTTCCCGGCGCCCTCCGTGCCGTACGCGCCCGCCGCCTCGAAGCCGCCGCCGCCACAGCTCTCGAACAGCGGGCCCTCGATCCAGTCCGCGAGCACCGTCAGATCGACGAGGGACAGGGCCGGCCGGGCCCGGATGTCCTCGATCGAGACGCGGCCCTCGGAGACCACGGCCAGCAACTCGACGTGCGCGCCGTCGACGAACGCCAGCCGGACGTGGAACCAGGAAGTGGCGCCCCCACCCTCCTGGACCTCCCACCCGGGGCACACGGACACCGTGCCGTCCTCGGCGGAACGATCAGAAAGATTAAGAAACGATGCTTCTAGCACACACGCAACGTAACCGCATGATCACTTTCCATAAGTACGAACACGCACGCACCGCCACCGCACAGCACCCTGTCAGCGGAGCGACCATGGTGCGATGCTGGAGTCACCAGCGATCTCCTCCGACCCAAGGGGTAAGGAGTTCCGCCCGTGCTGCGTGTCGCCGTCGTCGGCTCCGGGCCGAGTGGGGTCTACACCGCCCAGAGCCTGGTCCAGCAGGACCCCGAGGTGCTCGTCGACGTCCTGGACCGGCTGCCGTGCCCGTACGGGCTCGTGCGGTACGGCGTCGCCCCGGACCACGAGAAGATCAAGTCGCTCCAGCAGAACCTGCGCGCGGTGCTGGAGCACGAGCGGGTGCGCTTCCTCGGCGGGGTCCGGGTGGGCGCGGGCGGGGTGCCCGTGGCCCGGCTGCGCGGGCTCTACCACGCGGTCGTGTACTGCGTGGGCGCGGCGACGGACCGCCACCTCGGCGTTCCCGGCGAGGACCTGCCGGGCAGCTGGTCGGCCACGGAGTTCGTGTCCTGGTACAGCGCGCATCCGGACGCCGCCGTCGGCCGGTTCCTGCCGGGCGTTCACTCGGCTGTCGTAGTCGGCGTGGGGAACGTCGCGGTGGACGTCACCCGGATCCTGGCCCGGGACGCGGCCGAGCTGAGCCCCACCGACATGCCCGAGGCGGCGCTGACCGCGCTGGCGGCCGGCACGGTGACCGAGATCCACATGGTGGGCCGGCGCGGCCCGTCCCAGGCCCGCTTCACCACCAAGGAGCTGCGCGAGCTGGGCGGACTGCCGGACACCGAGGTGGTCGTGGACGAGGCGGAACTGGCACTGGACCCGGCGTACGGCGATCCGTCCGGGCTGCCGGCGGCGCAGCGGCGCAACGTGGAGGTGCTGCGCGGCTGGGCGGCGACGCCGGCCCGCGGCGCCCGGCGGCGGATCCGGCTGCGGTTCTTCCTCCGGCCCGTCGCGCTGCTCGCCGACGGGGGCCGGGTGGGTGCGGTGCGCTTCGAGCGGACCGTCCCGGACGGCCACGGCGGGGTGACGGGCACCGGCGGGTACGAGGACGTCGAGGCGCAGTTGGCGCTGCGGTCGGTGGGGTATCGCGGGGTGCCGCTGGAGGGGCTGCCGTTCGACCCGGAGCGGGGCACCGTGCCGCAATGCGCCGGGCGGGTGCTGCGCGAGGGCGCGGTCGCGCCGGGCGAGTATGTGGCGGGCTGGATCAAGCGGGGCCCGACCGGCGTCATCGGCACCAACCGGCCGTGCGCGAAGGAGACGGCGGCATCCCTGCTCCAGGACGCCCCCGACCTCGTACGGCGGGAGCTGCCCGGCGATCCGCTCGCGTTGCTGCGAGCCGCCGGCGCCGAGCCCGTCGAGTGGGCCGGATGGCTGGCGATCGAGCGGGCCGAGGCCGAGCTCGGGGCCTCGCTGGGGCGGAACGTGGTGAAACTGCCGGACTGGGCGTCGCTGCGGGCCGCGGCCGGCCCGACAGGGATCGGTGCACAGGACACACAGCGGCAACACTCGTGAAATCAACAAACCGTTCAAGGCTCGTACGGTCTCGTGCAGTGCGGATGCCGCCGCCCCCTTTCCCCGCCGCTCTGGAGTGCCCATGGCCCCGACCGCGTCCGTTCATCCCGTCGACGAGGTGCCGCCCGTAGGGCAGTTGGCCGCGTTCGGCCTGCAGCATGTGCTCGCGATGTACGCGGGCGCGGTCGCCGTGCCCCTGATCGTGGGCGGTGCGATGAAGCTGTCGCCCGCCGACCTGGCGTATCTGATCACCGCCGACCTGCTGGTGTGCGGCATCGCCACGCTCATCCAGTGCGTGGGCCTCTGGCGCTTCGGCGTCCGGCTGCCGATCATGCAGGGCTGTACGTTCGCGGCGGTGTCGCCGATGGTGCTGATCGGGACGACGGGCGGCGGGCTGCCCGCGATCTACGGGTCGGTGATCGTGGCGGGGCTCGCGATCGTGCTGCTGGCGCCCGTGTTCGGCAGGCTGTTGCGCTACTTCCCGCCGCTGGTCACGGGCACGGTGATCCTGGTCATCGGTGTCTCGCTGCTGCCGGTCGCGGGCAACTGGGCCGCCGGCGGCGTCGGTTCGGCGGACTTCGGGGAGCCGAAGAACATCGGGCTCGCCGCGTTCGTGCTGGTGGTGGTGCTGGGCGTGCAGCGGTTCGCGCCGGTGTTCCTGAGCCGGATCGCGGTGCTGATCGGCATCGTGGTGGGGCTCGCTGTCGCGGTGCCGTTCGGGTTCACGGACTTCGACGGGGTCGGGGACGCCGACTGGGTCGGGATCAGCACGCCGTTCCACTTCGGCGCGCCCGCCTTCGAGGCGTCGGCGATCATCTCGATGCTCGTCGTGGCGCTGGTGACGATGACCGAGACGACCGGTGACCTCATCGCGGTCGGCGAGCTGACGGGCCGTGAGGTCGGGCCGCGCAGTCTCTCCGACGGTCTGCGCGCCGACGGCCTGTCGACCGTCCTCGGGGGTGTCTTCAACACGTTCCCGTACACGGCGTACGCGCAGAACGTCGGACTGGTGGGCATGACCCGGGTGCGCAGCCGCTGGGTCGTCGCCACGGCGGGCGGCATCCTGGTCCTGCTGGGTCTGCTGCCCAAGCTCGGCGCGGTCGTGGCGGCCGTGCCGGCGCCGGTGCTGGGCGGCGCCGGGCTCGTCATGTTCGGGACCGTGGCCGCGAGCGGTCTGCGCACGCTGGCCGGGGTCGATTTCAAGGACAGCCACAACCTCACGGTGGTGGCCGTGTCGGTCGCGATGGGTGTGCTGCCTGTCGGCGTGCCGACGATCTACGCGAAGTTCCCCGACTGGTTCCAGACGGTGATGAACAGCGGCATCAGCGCGGGCTGCGTGACGGCGATCGCGCTCAACCTGCTCTTCAACCACCTTCCCTCGAAAGCCGGTTCGGCACCGCAGCCAACCGCTCTGTCCCCCGTCGGCGGGGAGCGGCCTGCCGGGCAGGAGGCCGTCTAGGGCGGCCCGTCGGACGGCCCGCTGGACGGCCGGGCAGACCGGCCGCCCACGGACGTAAGGCTCAACTCTTCGTGCAGGCAGATCCGTTGAGCGTGAAGGCCCCCGGCGCCGCACTGTTGCCCGTGTGGTTCGCCTGGTAGCCGATGGTGACGCTCGCGCCCGGGGCGAGCGTGGCGTTGTACGTCGCGTTCGTCGCCGTCACCGGTCCGGAGGCCGGAGCGTACGTGGCGCCCCAGCCGTTGGTGATGGTCTGGCCGGTGGGCAGCGTGAAGCCGAGCTGCCAGCCGTTGACCGTGGTGGCACCGGTGTTGGTGAGGGTCACCGAGGCCGTCAGACCGGTGCTCCAGGCGTTGGTCGTGGCGCTCACCCGGCAACTGCCGGGCTCGGGTTGCGGGGCGGGACCCGAGGCGTCCAGGCCGAAGAAGGTGAGCACGCGGGCGGCCATGCCCCAGGCGTACAGGTTGTGGCCGACGCCCTGGAGGCTGATGGCTTCCACCGGGGCCTGGTCACCCGTGCCGCCGTAGCGGGTGCGGGTCCAGCCCGAGGCGGGCGTGTCGGTGGCGGAGGGAGTCTGGCTCACGCCCCGCACATTGGTCCACTGCTTGATCTCCTCGCCGAAGTTGGGGTAGCGCAGCACGTCGTCCTCGGTGCCGTGCCACAGCTGCATGCGCGGCCGGGTCCCGGTGTAGCCGGGGTAGGCGCCGCGGGCGAGGTCGCCCCACTCCTGTGCGGTGTGGATCACGGTGCCGCCGGAACAGGCGCTGTTCCACTCGGATCCGTCGGTGGTGGCGAAGCAGCCGAACGGGACCCCGGAGAAGGCGGCTCCGGCGGCGAACACGTCGGGGTAGTCGCCGAGCAGGACGTTGGTCATCATCGCCCCGGAGGAGATGCCGGTGGCGTAGACGCGGCCGGTGTCTGCCGCGTAGGCGGCGGTCACCCAGTCGATCATCGACTTGATGCCGACGGGGTCGCTGCCACCGCCGCGCTTGAGCGCCTGGGGCGAGGCGACGTCGAAGCACTTGCTGCTGCGGGTGACGGACGGGTAGACGATCACGAACCCGTACCGGTCGGCGAGTTGGGCGTACTCGGTGCCGGAGTACATCGCGGGTCCGGAACCGCCGCACCAGTGGACGGCGACGAGGACGGCCGGGTGCGCGGTGACGGCGGCCGGCGCGTACACGTACATCTGGAGGTTGCTGGGGTTGGCGCCGAAGCCGGTGACCTCCGTGAGGGTGGCGGCGGGGACCGGCGCGGCGGCCTGGGTGCGGGCGGTGGCCGCGGGTGCGGTGAGCAGCGCGGCGGCGAGCAGGAGCAGCAGTGCGCCGAACAGAGAACGCAGCGCTCTCCCAGGGGAGTTGGACACGTGCTTGCCCCTTTCCGATAGGGGGTCGACAGATCTGGCTGCCAGGGCGGTTGGGGGTGCTCGCCGCTCCACGCCCGGTGGGGTCGGCGGTTGCGGAACAGATGTGCCAGCGGTTCTTGCAGCGGAGGACTGTCGGGGCCTTGACGGAGCCGATCGGGTGGGCAGCGTGCGGCTTGGGGCTGACCAGCGGCCCGGTCGAGGTCCGGTCCGCGACGGCGATCAGGGGCAGGACCAGAGCGGCGGTGAACGTACGCGTACGCGGAGTCGGCATCGACTCGCCCCTCTCCGACAGACCGTGAAAGGAAGCGTCGCGTCGCATGGTGGCATGCGCATGCTCACCATGGAAGCGCTCCCACGCCAACTCTCCGAAAGCCCTTGCCGACCACCCGAGCCGCGCCGGGGTGGCCGGATGTGTTCTGCGCAAAGCGTTGACTAGAAAGCGCTTGCCCCCTACGTTCCGTTCAGCAGTGTGACCGAGCCGCTCACACGCACCCCGCAAAGGGCCGCACTGCCCGGGCACAGGGTTCAACATGGCGCACGTCGTTCACGTACTTGTCCGACTTCCCTCCCTGAAGGGACGCACCCGCATGCGTACAGGCCCCCCACGTACACACGCGCAAAGGTCCGCTCTCGTGTCGGTGGCCGCCGCTCTGGCCACGGCGGCGGTCCTCGCCCTCCCCCAGCCGGCCGGCGCCGCCGACAGCTCGCCGGTCGGGTTCGGCGCCGGCACGACCGGCGGCGGCAGCGCCGCCGCGGTCACCGTCTCGACGCTGTCCGCCTTCAAGACCGCGGTGACCGGCGACACGGCGAAGGTCGTGAAGGTCAACGGCCTGATCTCGCTGAGCGGTCAGGTCGACATCGGGTCCAACACGACGGTCCTGGGCATCGGTTCGTCGTCCGGGTTCACCGGGGGCGGGCTGCGTCTGAAGAAGGTGACGAACGTCGTCGTCCGCAACCTGAACATCAGCAAGCCGCTCAAGCCGGCCGACGGCATCGAGGTCCAGGCCTCCACCAAGGTGTGGATCGACCACAACTCCTTCTCGGCCGACCGGGATCACGACAAGGACTACTACGACGGCCTGCTGGACATCAACCACGCCTCGGACTATGTGACGGTGTCCTGGAACACCTTCAAGGACCACTTCAAGGGATCGCTCGTCGGCCACAGCGACAACAACGCGAGCCAGGACACCGGGCATCTGAGGGTGACGTACCACCACAACCAGTTCAGCAACGTCTACTCGCGCATCCCCAGTCTGCGCTTCGGCACCGGCCACTTCTACGACAACTACGTCGTCGGCGCCGAGACGGCCGTCCACTCGCGCATGGGCGCCCAGATGCTCGTCGAGAACAACGTCTTCCGCTCGACGCAGGTCGCCGTCACCACCGACCGCGACAGCGACGTGGACGGCTACGCCAACCTGACCGGCAACGACCTCGGCGGAGCCGCGACCGAGGTGTCGCAGGTCGGGACGTTCACCAGGCCGCCGTACAGCTACACCGCCGAGCCCGCCTCGTCCGTCGTCGCCTCGGTGACGTCCGGCGCGGGCGCCGGAAAGCTCTGACCCTCCGAAGCACCGTTCCAGAGCACTGTCCGGAGCACCGTCCGGAGCGGTGTCCGGAGGCATTCCCCATCCCCCACCTGGAAGAAGGCACCGGGACATGACTTCACCAGCACCTTCACCAGCACCTTGGCGCACCCGCGGGCGCGCTCTCACCGGCGGGCTGGCCGCCGTCGGCCTTACGGTTGGCATGATCATGACCAGTGGGGCACTGACCCCCGCGAGCGCCGCCACCTGGCCCACGCCGACCAGCAGCAAGCCGGTGACCGCCACCATCCCGGTCTCCGGCACCAAGGACTACGGGATGCAGCGCCTGTACGGCAGCGGCGACCTCGGCAGCGGCGGCCAGAACGAGGACCAGGACCCGATCCTGGAGCTCGCGCCCGGCGCCGTCCTGAAGAACGTCATCATCGGCGCGCCCGCCGCCGACGGCATCCACTGCAAGGGCAGTTGCACGCTGCAGAACGTCTGGTGGGAGGACGTCGGCGAGGACGCTGCGACGTTCCTCGGCTCCTCCTCGTCCAACGTCTACACCGTCTCCGGCGGCGGGGCGAAGGAGGCCAGCGACAAGGTGTTCCAGTTCAACGGCGCCGGGACGCTGAACGTCTCGAACTTCGCCGTGAAGAACTTCGGCACCTTCGTGCGCAGTTGCGGCAACTGCAAGAGCGGCCAGTACAAGCGCACGATCAACCTCAACACGATCGAGGCGACCTACAAGGGCGGCCGGCTCGTCGGCATCAACACGAACTACGGCGACAGCGCGACCCTGAGGAAGATCACCATCGTCGGGGACAGCAGCAAGAAGATCGTCCCGTGCCAGAAGTACATCGGGAACAACACCGGCGCGGAGCCGCCCAAGAACGGCTCGAACGCCGACGGGACGTACTGCAAGTACTCCTCGTCCGACATCACCTACAAGTAGACCCCCCACGGTGAACCCGGCCGTACGAAGCGCACCCGCACGGCGCTTCGTACGGCCGCCGTGTTCGTCCTCCTCGTCAGTCCCCCCGTCAGTGCCCTGCTGTCAGTGCCCTGCTGTCAGTGCCCCATGGCTCCGGCGACTTCCGCCTGGTACTCCGCATAGGCGGCGCGCAGGGCCGTACCCGGCCAGTCGGCCGGGAGGAGGTCGGGGGGCAGCACGGGGTCGGTGAGCAGATGGCGCACGACCGCGGCGAAGGCCGCGAGGAGGTCGGCGGGACGCTCCGCCTGCGCGATGTGGACGAGCAGGGCGTTCGCGGTGGCGGCCCACGCATCCAACGGCCAGAGGTGCGCGGCGAGTTCGCGCGCGGGGCGCTCGGGGCGGGCGGTGTAGGACTGGGCCACCGGCGTCAGGTCGTCCGGCAGGGGGCGGCTGAGGTTGGCGGGGCGCAGCCAGACGCCCTCGCGGAGTTCGGCCAGGCGCAGCGCGGTCAGCCGGGCGCGCAGGTCGGCGCGTTCGGCGGGGCCGCGACCCGTGGCCGTGATCACCACCATCTCCCAGTCGCCGTCCCACGCGCGCGTGCGGGCGGCCACCGCGTCGTCCTGACGGCGCTGCCGGGCCAGCAGGCGGTCGCTGAGCCGGTAGACGGCGTCCGTGCGCCGCAGGTCACCGGCGGTCACCATGCGGCTGAGCGCGGCACGCAGCGTGGAGCCGCCGACGCCGAAGGGCTCGACCGCGCGCACGAGGTCCTTCACCGCGAGCTCCGGCGGGTGCGTGCCCAGCAGCAGGCTCAGCACGACCGAGCGCGCGGACAGCGGCCGCAGGCCGAGCTCACCGGACTGCTCTGACACGTTCATGCGCATGGGCACGTACTGTACGTGCGCCTCATTGTTGCATCATTGCTACAGCCGCCAGAAAGATGCAACATGGCTGCATGACATCGACACCCGCGCCCGCGCAGCCCCAGCCGACGTACGCCACGCACGACGTCACCAACCAGCCGCCGCCGCTGACGCCGTACGACGCCTCCGAGGACATCGCCCTGCTGGAGGGGCTGCGCCGGGAGGGCGCCGGATGGGCCGAGGAGGGCGTCCGCCGGCTCGGTCTGCGGGCCGGCAGCGCCGAGGCGCAGGAGTGGGCCGAGCAGGCCAACGTCCACGAGCCGGTGCTGCGTACCCATGACCGGTACGGCAACCGCGTCGACGAGGTCGACTTCCATCCCAGCTGGCACCACCTGATGCGGGCCGCGGTCGCCGAGGGGCTGGCGGGCGCGCCGTGGGCGGACGACCGCCCCGGCGCCCATGTCGCCCGCACCGCCGGCGGGTTGGTGTGGGGGCATACCGACGCCGGCCACGGCTGTCCTACGTCGATGACGTACGCGGCCGTCCCCGCGCTGCGCGCGCAGCCGGACCTGGCGAAGCTCTACGAACCCCTGCTGACCGGCCGGGAGTACGACCCGGAGCTGCGGGTGCCGACCGAGAAGCCCGGACTGCTCGCCGGCATGGGGATGACCGAGAAACAGGGCGGCTCCGACGTCCGTACGAACTCCACGACGGCGACCCCGACAGCCGAGCCCGGTGTGTACACGCTGCGCGGACACAAGTGGTTCACGTCGGCGCCGATGTGCGACGTGTTCCTGGTGCTGGCGCAGGCTCCGGAGGGGTTGTCGTGCTTCCTGGTGCCGCGGATCCTGCCCGACGGCAGCCGCAACGCCTTCCGCATCCAGCGGCTCAAGGACAAGCTGGGCAACCGGTCCAACGCCTCCTCCGAGCCGGAGTTCGACGGGACCGTGGCGTGGCTGGTGGGGCCCGAGGGCCGGGGCGTCAAGACGATCATCGAGATGGTCAACTGCACGCGCCTGGACTGCGTGATGATGTCGGCGACGCTGATGCGCAAGACGCTCGTCGAGGCGGGCCATCATGTCCGGTACCGCAGCGCGTTCGGGGCGCGGCTGCTCGACCAGCCGCTGATGCGCAACGTCCTGGCCGACCTGGCGCTGGAGTCGGAGGCCGCCACCACGCTCACGCTGCGGCTGGCAGGGGCTGCGGACCGGGCGACCCGCGGGGACGCGGGCGAGGCGGCGTTCCGGCGGATCGCGACCGCGGTCGGCAAGTACTGGGTCACCAAGCGGGGTCCGGCGTTCACCGCGGAGGCGCTGGAGTGCCTCGGCGGCAACGGCTACGTGGAGGAGTCGGGCATGCCCCGCCACTACCGCGAGGCTCCCCTGCTGTCGATCTGGGAGGGCTCGGGAAACGTCAACGCCCTGGACGTGCTGCGGGCGCTCAGGCGGGAACCGGGCACCGCGCAGGCCTTCTTCGACGAGCTCGCCCTGGCGCGCGGCGCGGACGCCCGGCTGGACGCGGCCGTCGTCCGGCTCGAGGGCCTGCTGGCCGCCGGCTCCGAGGCCGGCGCCCGCCGTCTGGTGGAGCGGATGGCCCTCGCCCTCCAGGCCTCCCTGCTGGTCCGGCACGCCCCGCCCGCGGTGGCCGACGCCTTCTGCGCGACCCGGCTGGGCGGCGACTGGGGGCACGCCTTCGGGACCCTCCCGGACGCCGCCGACGTCGACGCCGTCCTGCAGCGGAGCCTTCCCGTCCCGAACTGACCGTTCCCACCTGTGAGTCATCGCTCGATTCCGCTTCGTTGTCAGTGGCGTGGTGCAGACTCGTGATCAGTTGGCACTTCTGGCACTTCGTCCGGGGGAGGACAACGTGTTCACGGGGATCGACGAGGTCGAGTGGACCTCACTGCGACACGCGTACGGCAGCGCACGGGACGTGCCCGGAGTGCTCAGAGGGCTGGCCTCCGCGGAGCCCGTCGAGCGGGCGGCGGCGCTGGACCGCATGTACGACGCGGTGCACCACGAGGGGAACGTGTACGACTCGACGCTCGCCTGCGTTCCGTTTCTGCTCGCGCTGGCCGCCGACGAGCGGGTGCGGGAGCGGGGCGGGCTGGTGGAGTTGCTGGTGAGCATCGGGGAGTGCGCGGGCGCCGAGGGCGGCGCCGCGTCGGCCGGGATGGCGGTCCGGGCGGAAGCCGCCGTCCGGGCGGGCGCCGAGGTCTTCGTCCGGCTGGCCGGGGATCCGGACGCGGGGGTGCGCCGGGCGGCGGCCGCGGCGGTCGTGCGGTTTCCCGAGGAACCGGCGGGTGTCCTGGCCCTGCTGCGGGAGCGGCTCACGGTCGAGCGGGACGACCGGATCGTGATCGCCCTCGTCGAGAGCCTCGGTCACTTCGCGCGCCGGCGTCCCGTGCAGGCCGCCGAGGCGGTGGAGCTGCTGGCGGCGCAGAGCGGTCCGCCGTACGGTCCGGCGACGCGCCTGGCCGCGCTGGGCCAGCTCGCGGCCTGCGCGCCCGAGCGGCTGCCGGCCGACCTGGTGCCGACGGTCCTCCGACTGCTCGGGGAGCGCTCAGCACACCACCCCTGCCGCCCGGGAGCGGCAGGCGCGTCCGCCGCGCACTCCCTCGTCGACCGGCTACGGCGGCTGCGCCCCTCGGACGAGGAGGGGACCCGCCTGCTGCGCACCCTGCACATCGCGCTCGACGACCGGCTGCCGGACCGTATCGCCCTGCTGCACGGGCAGTTGACGAGCCAGGTCCCGACCGACCGGTGCAACGCCGTGCTGCTGGCCGCCGCGCTGTTCCGCGAGTGGCGGGGCGACCACAGGGCGACGGTCGCGTTGATCGGGGAGCAACTGCGTCCGGAGGCGGGCGAGGACGAGGGGCGGTTGCGCGACACGGCCGTGTCCGTCCTGGCCGATCTCTTCACACTGGCCGCGCCGGCCGCCGACCGCCTCCACGCGCTGGTGGTGGAACACCCCGACCAGTGGATACGGCGCTGGCGGCCCGAGGCGCCCCTGCTCGCCGGGCCGCTCTGCGCGCTGGCCAGGAGCAGGGACCCGCGGGCGGTGCCCGTCCTGGCCGAGGTGCTGGCCGGGCCGGTCGTCCCCCGGGACCTGGGAGCCGTCGTCGCCGACCTCGGCGCCCCGGCGGCCCCGCTCACGCCGGCCCTGCGGCGCGCGCTCGCCGCCGTGCCGCTCGACTCCCCCGACACGGCGACACCCCTGCTCGCCGCGGTGCGGGCACTGGGCGACACGGAGGCCGTGCCCGAGGTCCTGCGCCTGCTGGCCGGCGCCCGGACCGGCAGCGAAGATCGGCACAGCGGCGGAGACCGGCACATAGGGGCCGCGCTCGAAGCCCTGGGCGCTTTCGGGGCGGACGCGCACGAGGCTGTGCCTGTCCTGCGCGGGCTGCTGGGCAGCGAACACGCTCGCGCGGCGGCGGACGCGCTGTGGGCCGTCGAGGGTGACGCGTCCGCGGTCCTGCCGGTTCTGCTGCGGGAGGTGACGCACGAGGATCCCCGGCGCCGGGCTCTCGCCGCGCGTTCGCTGGAGCTGCTCGGCCCCGACGCCCGCCCCGCGCTGCCCGAGCTGCGCCGGGCGATCGAGACGGGCGGCTCGGCGGAGAGGGCGGCGGCCGGCTGCGCGGTCTGCCGGATCACCGGGGAGGTGGAACCGACCGTCGGCGGGGCGCTGCGGTCCGCCTGGACGGAGCACCCCGCTGCGCGCGCCGCGATCGCCGCCTGCCTCACCGCCCTGGGCCCCGCCGCCGCACCCCTGCGGGACCTTGCGGCCACGGAACTCGCCGCCCCGCGCCGCCACACCGCCCGCCCCGGCGGACACGGCAGCCACGACATCCCGAGGGACGAGGAGCTGCTGAGGCTGTGCCGGCTGGTGGTGGAGAGCGCGTAGCGGGACGGCCCTCCGGCCCACTGACGCGCCCGATGCGGCCGATGCGGCGGACCGGGCCCGGTCGTGCGCAAAAGCGCTCCCCGAGCCGCCCCAGGACCGTCCACACCAGGTCGGCCGAGAACGCACGCCGCGCACTGGGCCGACGCGGCCAGGTGCGGTCGCTGAGCGCGCCGCACACCGCCAAGCGACCTGTCCGGGCCGGACCTCCGCCCGGGCGCCAGGCCGTCGCTCAGGCGACAGACCTGGGCCCAGGCTTCAAGCAGCCGCCCAAGAGGGCATCCGCACCGCAAGCCTCCGCCCAGGGCCTCAGTCGCCGCCCGCACGGTCGGGCAGGCCTCGGAGCAGGCGGAAACGCAGGGCCCGGAGCCAGGCGGGACCGTAGGGCGGTCAGCCTGTCGGGCGGCCCCACAGGGCGTCGAAGCGGGCCCAGTCGGTGTCCCACTGCTCCACGCGGCGGCGTTCCAGGCGGCCCCGTACGAAGCGGCCGCCGGCGAGGGGAAGGGCCGCCACGCCGACTCCGGCCAAGCCTCCGACGAGGGAGGCGCGCAGTCTGGCCTGGGCGGCGGTGGCCGGCTTCGTCACCAGGCGGCCCTGCCGGTCCGTCCAGACCGTGACGGGCGTGCCGGCGGCGCTGCCGGGGCCGACCCGGACCTGACCGGTGTGCGCGGAGCCGTCCGGCCCGGTCCAGCCCACCTTCGCCCACACCTGATCGCCGCTGGCGGAACCGCTCGCGGCGGCCTTGCCCGGCGCCTGCTCGGACAGCCGCCCCACGAGGGGGCGCCACTCGACGCGTTCCCGCGCCAGGCCGTGCTCGACGGATCCTGCGGTCGCCCACCCCGCCAGCACCCCGGCGAGGACGGTCAGCCCCCACACACCCAGCACGACCCAGGACTCCACCGTGTCGGCGCGACGCTTGAGCGGGTTGCGCCGCCAGCGCCACAGCCACAGCTTCGGACCACGGAACGCCATCGAAGGCTTCCTCCTCGTGAGCATGAACATCCCGGCCGCCCTCCCATACGGGGCAGGCGGGCCCGATGCTCAGGACGACTCCCTCATCTCGACGGTCCCACGCCTGCGCCGACCGCGCAGACGCCCGTCGGAAAGTGGCCGATGACATGCGCTCCCGGCCCGCCTCCCCCGCTGTGACCTGCGGCGACGGCGTTTCCAGAGGTGACTGTCAGTGGCGGGGTGCAGACTGGCCGGTGTCTGGGACAAAGACGTCGAGGACACAGCGGAGGAGATCGGCATGACCGAGGTACTGCTCGCCGTGGGCACGCGCAAAGGCCTGTTCATCGGGCGGCGGCGCGGCGGCGCATGGGAGTTCGACGAATCCCCCTATTTCAATGCACAGGCGATCTACTCGGTCGCCGTCGACACCCGCGGCGACCGCCCGCGGCTGCTGGCCGGCGGCGACAGCGCGCACTGGGGGCCGTCGGTGTTCCACTCCGACGACCTCGGTCGGACGTGGACGGAGCCGGCGAAACCGGCCGTCAAGTTCCCGCAGGACACGGCGGCCTCGCTGGAACGCGTGTGGCAGCTGCACCCGGCGGCGGCCGAGCCGGACGTGGTGTACGCGGGCACGGAACCGGCCGCGCTGTACCGCTCGGAGGACCGCGGCGAAAGCTTCGAGCTGGTCCGCCCGCTCTGGGAGCACCCGACGCGTTCGCAGTGGGTGCCGGGCGGCGGCGGGGAGGGCCTGCACACGGTCCTCACCGACGAACGCGACCCGCAGGCGGTGACGGTGGCCGTGTCGACGGCCGGGGTGTTCCGCACGACCGACGGCGGCGCGAGCTGGGCGCCCTCCAACTCCGGTGTCTCCGCGGTGTTCCTGCCGGATCCGAACCCGGAGTTCGGCCAGTGCGTGCACAAGGTCGCGAGGGACGCGGCGAACCCGGACCGCCTCTACCTCCAGAACCACTGGGGGGTCTACCGCAGTGACGACGCGGGCCGGCAGTGGACCGACATCGGCGCGGGCCTGCCCTCCACCTTCGGCTTCGCCGTCGCCGCGCACCCGACCCGCGGGGACACGGCGTACGTGTTCCCGATCACCGCCGACGCGGACCGGGTGCCCGCCGACCGCCGGTGCCGGGTCTTCCGCACGGCGGACGCGGGCAGCAGCTGGGAGCCGCTCACGGCAGGCCTGCCGCAGGAGGACCACTACGGCACGGTCCTGCGCGACGCGCTCCGGACGGACGACGCGGACCCGGCGGGCGTGTACTTCGGCAACCGCAACGGCGAGGTGTTCGCCTCCGCCGACGACGGCGACAGCTGGCGGCAACTGGCCTCGCACCTGCCGGACGTTCTGTGCGTCCGGGCCGCGGTGGTCGGATGAGGGGAGCCCTGCGACAGGAGCGGCCGTCCAGCCTTGGCCACTGGTTGATCACCGTGGTGCGTACGGCAGTAGGGTGACGCCGTGGCACCACGACCCTTGCATGAAATCGTCGAACCGGGCTGGGCGAAGGCCCTCGAACCCGTCGCCGGAAAGATCGCCGAGATGGGCGACTTCCTGCGCACGGAGATCGCCTCGGGACGCACCTACCTCCCAGCCGGGCAGAACGTCCTGCGGGCCTTCCAGCAACCCTTCGACGACGTCCGCGTCCTGATCGTCGGACAGGACCCGTACCCGACGCCGGGGCATGCGGTGGGGCTGTCGTTCTCGGTCGCTGCGGAGGTCCGCCCGCTGCCCGGCAGTCTGATCAACATCTATCGCGAGCTGAACACCGACCTGGGCCTGCCCCAGCCGTCCAACGGCGACCTGACGCCGTGGACGCAGCAGGGGGTGCTGCTGTTGAACAGGGCGCTCACCACGGCCCCGCGCAAGCCGGCCGCGCACCGCGGCAAGGGCTGGGAGGAGGTCACCGAGCAGGCGATACGGGCGCTGGCGGCGCGCGGCAAGCCCTTGGTGTCCATCCTGTGGGGCCGTGACGCCCGCGACCTGCGTCCGCTGCTGGGGGATCTGCCCTCGGTGGAGTCAGCGCACCCCTCCCCCATGTCGGCCGACCGCGGTTTCTTCGGCTCAAGGCCGTTCAGCAGGGCCAACGACCTGTTGGTCCGGCAGGGAGGTCAGCCGGTGGACTGGCGTCTGCCGTGACATCCGACGCCGGTCATGGCGACGGCGCCGGCATCCTCGCCGTGGATTCGGGCGGTTCGGGGCTGCGGGTCGCGCTGGGAGTCGCCGAGCAGGGGATCCTGGGCCGGTGTTCGTCCGACGTGCCCGTGCGCACCGATGCACGAGGCATCGACCCGGGTCACCTGATGGCGCAACTGGCGCCGCTGGTCCGGGCGTTGAGGGACGAGACCGGTGTCGCGTCGCCGGTCACGGCCGTCGTGGGAGCGGCCGGGCTCGGCACGCTGGGCGACGCCCTTCGCGCCGAGCTTCCGGGCTCGCTGGCGCGGGAGTTCGGGGTCCGTACGACCGCGCTCGTCGCCGACGCCGTCACCGCCTATGTCGGTGCGCTCGGGGCCCGGCCGGGAGCCGTGGTGGCCGGGGGCACGGGTCTGATCGCGATCGGCACGGATCTGACGGCATGGCAGCGGGCGGACGGCTGGGGCCATCTGCTGGGCGACTGCGGGGGCGGCGCCTGGATCGGTCGGGCCGGGCTGGAAGCCGCCCTGCGCGCGCACGACGGGCGTCCCGGCGGATCCGCCCCGCTCCTGGCCCGCGCCGAGGAGCGGTTCGGGCCGATGCCCGGGCTGCCAGGACTGCTCTACCCGCGCCCGGACCGCCCGGCCGTCCTCGCCTCCTTCGCACCGGACGTGGCCGGTTGCGCCCAGGACGACGATCCGGTCGCCGACGGCATCCTGCAGGCGGCGGCCCGGCACATGGCCGACTCGGCCGCCGCCGTCTGCCCGCCCGGCGGAGAGACCCGGATCGCGCTCACCGGGGGCCTGTTCGGCCTGGGCGAGCCTCTTCTCGTCCCCTTGGAGGGCGAATTGGCGAGACGGCTGCCGCGCGCCCGGCGGGCGCCCGCCGAGGGCGATCCGCTGGACGGCGCCGTGCGCATCGCCACGGCACTGGCGACGGGCACGCTCACGCTGCCGGCCGAGGAGACACTCCTCTCGGTGATGCATCACCCGTAATGCCATGGGCGTAGAGAACGTACGTCACGGTCCAAAAGCGGGGATTGCCCCCTTCGAGGGCAAGTCTCCCGGAAAACACGCTGATCACTTCTGATCCGTACGTAACTCATCAGACAAAACCGGACGGATACCGCTCACCTGCACCCTCCCCGAACAGGGGAGCCCAGGAAGCCAGTAACATGCGTCGCCATGAGCTCCCCCACTGGGCCCGCGTCCGGCCTGCCAGTACGAATGCCGCGACCTCGCCAGCCCGGGCGGCACCGCCGACCCGAGCCTCTGGCGGCTCCCGAGGGCGCGCCCGCCCTCGTTCTCGCGGTGCCGGGTACGCCGAGCGCCGCCACCCGCGGCCTCGCCGAGGAGATCGTGAGCATCGCCCGCTCCGAGCTTCCCGGCCTGGACGCGCGTATCGGCTATCTCGACGGGGACGACACCGAATTCCCCACCCTGCAGGCCATGCTCACGTACGCCGCCGAGGAGCGCACCGCCCGCTTCGAGCAGGCCCGCGCCGCCGGTCTGGACGTCAAGGAGCCCGACGGCCCGGTCGCCGTCGTCGTGCCGCTGCTGGCCGGCCCCGACAACTCGCTGCTGCGCCAGGTTCGCCAGGCCGTCATGGAGAGCCGGATCGCGGCCGAGCTGACCGATGTGCTCGGCCCCCACCCGCTGCTCGCCGAGGCGCTGCACGTGCGGCTGTCCGAGGCGGGCCTGGCCCGTGCGGACCGCGCCCGGCTGTTCACCGTGGCGACGGCCGCGGACGGCATCATCCTGGCCTCCGTGGGCGGCGAGGAGGCCGTGCAGGCGGCCGGGATCACCGGCATGCTGCTCGCCGCGCGCCTCGCCGTGCCGGTGATGGCCGCGGCCCTCGACCAGGAGGGCTCCATCGCCTCCGTCGCCGAGCAGCTGCGTTCCTCCGGCTCCCAGCAGCTCGCGCTGGCGCCGTACCTGATCGGCCCGGAGATCGACGCCACGCTGATCGAGGAGGCGGCCAAGGAGGCGGGCTGCGCCGCCGCCGAGGCGCTCGGCCCGTACCCGGCCATCGGCAAGCTCGCGCTGGCCAAGTACACGACCGCCCTCGGCATCGCGCCGCCGCAGCCGCAGGGCGCGCCGGTCCGTTGAAACCACCGTTAGAGGACGCAGTACGACCCGAAGGGCCCGCTCCGGCTGAGGAGCGGGCCCTTCGTCGTGCGGGCGGTCGAGGCAGGGACAGGGGCCGCGGGACAGGGGTCAGCCGAGGACCACGCAGGACGCGGCCGGGACGGCGATCGAGCCGCCGCGCCGGGGCAGGCCGCTGGCCGGGTCCAGGGTGAACCAGGTGACGTCGCCGGAGCGCTCGTTCGCGACGTAGAGGCAGCGGCCCGGGCCGTCGACCGCGACGGCCCGCGGCCAGTGTCCGGCGCAGGGCACCGTCCCGACCAGCCGCAGCGCCTCCCCCTCGCCCTCCACCGCGAAGACGGAGAGCACGTCCTCGCCGCGGGTGGCCGTCCAGACGAACCGGCCGTCGGGCGAGACGGCGAGCCCCGAGGGGTAGGCGTCCCCGGCCGGGGCGCCGGGCAGCACGGCCGCCTCGGCCAGCGGCTTCAGCGAGCCGTCCGAGGCGTCCCAGCGGCAGACGGTGACGGTGGGGGTGAGTTCGTTGACGACGTAGGCGTACCCGCCGCCAGGGTGGAAGGCCAGGTGGCGGGGCCCGGAGCCGGGACGCAGCGCATGCTCGCGGTGCAGGACGGGGCTGCCGTCGCGCAGGGCGCACACCCGCACGGAATCCGTCCCCAGGTCCACGCTCACCGCCCAGCGGCCGCTCGGGTCGGGCTGCACCTGGTGGGCGTGCGGACCCTGCTGGCGTCGGGTGTGCGGGCCCGAGCCGGTGTGCCGCAGGACGCCGGAGGCGACGCGGGCGAGGGCGCCGTCCGGGCGGACCGGGACGGCGGTGACGCTGCCGGAACCGTAGTTGGCGGTGAGGACGTGACCGTCGAACACGCTGAGGTGCGTGGGCCCGCTGCCGCCGACGGGCACGGGCGGCCCGGCGGGTTCCGGCACGTCGCCCTCGACCCGGTAGGCGGCCACCGCGCCGTCCGCCGTCTCGCTGACCGCGTACAGCGTGTCCCCGGCGGGCGACAGGGCCAGATACGAGGGGTCGGGCACGCCGTTCACGCTGCTCAGGACGGTCAGGGCGCCGCTGTTCGGGTCCACGGCGGCGGCCACGATGCCGGGCCCTCCAGCCGCCGTGAACGAGCCGATGAACGCCCGCCGTCGTCTACCGCCGAGGTCTGCCACCGCTGTCCCCTCCCGGGTCGCCGCTCTCGCTGCTGACGCTGCTGCTCGGGGTGACGGTAGCAGTCGATCACCAGCGGTCTAGACCAGACTCGCTCGCCGCGTCGGGAAGCCGGCGCCCGCTCAGGCGCCGAGCGAGGCCCGGTGGGAGCCGCGCAGGGGGACGGCGAGTTCCAGGAGGGCCTGTTCGAGGGCGTGGAGATGGACCAGCACCGGCTCGGCCGGCGCACCGTGCGGCGCGGCGGAGGACTGGACGGGGTGGCGCGGTCCGACGGCCGGCGGGCCGGTGAGCGCCTCGACGGCGGCCTCCACACGCCAGCAGGCGGCGACCAGCCGGGCGTCGTGCGAGGCCTCGGGGTCCGCGGCGACCGAGGCCAGCCCGCGCACCTCGCGGGCGCAGTCGTCGAGCAGGGCGAGCACGTGCCGGGCCCTGCCCTTGCGGGCCCGCAGCGGGCTGAACGGGTGCACCAGCGGCGCCAGGGACTGCCGGACCCGGGCCAGGATCTGCTCCAGCTCGGCCACCCGCCGGGCGGGGTCCGCCGTCGGGGAGCCCGCGAGCCGGGCGGCGGCCTCGGCGGTGCACGTGTGCACACAGCGCAGGGCACGCTCCACCCACGCGTCGGTGACGGAGTGCGTGGTCACGGGAAGCACCAGCAGCACCGCCAGCACGGCGCCCAGCGCCCCCACGCCCGTCTCGGTGACGCGGAGAGCGAGCAGGGCCGGGTCGAGCACGCCGAGCAGCTCGTACAGCGCGCTGGCCATGACCGTGACGGCGAGCATCATCCACGTGTAGGAGACGGCGGCGGAGTAGAAGATCCCGAAGACGGCGGCCGCGACGATCGCGGCGGTCGCCACCGGCTCCCCGTGCAGAGGCAGGGCCACGAGCAGGCCCAGCACGATGCCGATGACGGTCCCGAGGAACCTCCTGAAGCCCCGGACCAGCGTCTCGCCGCGGGAGGCGGTGTTCACGAACACCCACCACGTGGCGCCCACCGCCCAGTACCACCGCTGGTCGGACAGCGTCTGTCCGACGACGAGGGCGATCCCGGCGCCCGCGGTCGCCTGGACCGCCTGCCGTGTCGTGATCCGCGCCAGCCCCGTGCCGCCGGTCGGCGGTGCGACGGGGGCCGGCGGCGCCGGAAGCCGCCGCTCGTAGCGCCACAGCCCGAACCGCACGGTCGACGACGCCGCCAGCGACGTCAGCACCGCGGCGTAGAGCTCGGGCAGTTGCCCGGGGACGGTGTGCAGGAACTGCGCGGCGAAGAAGGTCATGAACGCGAACACCCCGAGCGCGTGGCCGCGCGGCCCCCAGCGCCGGGCATACGCGCCGACCCCGACGACGGTGAGGAAGGCCAGGTCACGGGCGACGGGCAGCTCGTGCAGGACGGCCGCGAGAGCGAGTATTGGCAGCCCGACGACCGGGAGCAGAGCGGTCGTCACGGCCTGCGCGCGCACCGTCGCGTCGGTCACCGTGAACAGGGCGAGCAACGCGGCGAGACCTCCGGCGACGGCCGCCGCCAGCGAATGCCCGGCCAGACCGCACAGCGCGACGGCCAGCCCGATGCCGAGCACGGCCCGGGAGGCGAACCGCAGCCGCACACGCCCCGGATCCGGTGCCACGAAGGCCCTCTTCAGCAAGCTGCCCCGCCCTTTCCCCACCCTGACGCGCCGCGCCGTGAGACACGCCACGAGACGCGGCGTGCGATGCGACATGAGAAAGGCGCCGCGGAGTCCGCAGCGCCATCGATACGACCATCTCACCACCTGGAGGGCTGGTGGTTCAACAGGAGCCGGAGGAAGTGGGCCAATGGTCCAGCGAGGCAGCGGTTCTCACCACCGTCGGCCGGCCAACGGCCCACCCCGTGTCAGTGCCCCAGCCCGGCGCCTCCGTCGACCGGGATCACGGCGCCGCGCACGTAGCCGGCGCCGGCCAGGAACGCCACCGCGTCGGCGACCTCGTCGGGGTGGGCCGGGCGGCCGGCCGGGGTGCGGTCGAGCAGGTGGCGGCGCTGCTCCACGGTGAGCGCGCGGCTCATGTCCGTCTCGGTCAGACCGGGCGCCACCACGTTGCAGGTGATGTCCCGGGCGCCGAGCTCATGGGTCAGCGATCGGGCGAACCCGACCAGCCCCGCCTTCGCCGCCGCGTAGTTGGTCTGCCCGGCGGCGCCGTGCAGGGCGGCCGTAGAGGAGATCAGCACGATACGGCCGTGGCCCTGCCGCAGCATCCCGCGCACCGCGCGCCGGACGACCCGGAAGGCTCCGGTGAGGTTGGCGTCGATCACGGAAGTGAAGTCCTCCTCGCTCATCCGCACCAGCAGCCGGTCGCCGGTGACGCCCGCGTTGGCCACCAGGACGGTGACCGGCCCGTGGGCTGTCTCGGCCTCCTTGAAGGCCTGGTCCACCTGCTGCCCGTCCGTCACGTCGCACCGTACGGCGAGAAGGTGGTCGGCGGCGGGCGGCGGATCACGCCGGTAGGTGACCGCGACGCGGTCGCCCGCCGCCGCGAAGCGCCGGGCGATGGCCAGCCCGATCCCTCGGTTCCCCCCGGTCACGAAGACCGACCGGCCCGTCGCGGGTCCGCTGACGCCTGTCATTTCGTCTCCTCGTCCTCTCGGTTTCCGTCGGTCTCGCCGCCGGCCTTCCGTGCACGCAGCCCTGCCGCGGCCACGACGAACCCGACGAAGGCCAGTACGGCGGTCCAGAACGTGGCCGCGTACATGGCGTCGAGGAAGGCGCGGTCGGCCGTGGCCGCCAGTTCGGGCAGGCGTAGCGAACCGGCCAGTGCGCGGGCCGCCTCGGCCGAGGTGCGGGCCTGGTCCTGGGCGGCCGGGGTGAGCTCCCCCGGGCCGTCGGGCAGGCTGGCGTCCGCCATGCGGTCCCGGTACACGGCGGAGAGGATCGAGCCGGCCATCGCCACCCCGAGCGTTCCGCCCACCTGCCGGGTGACGCTGTTGACGGCCGATCCGGCGCCCGTGAGCTGCGGCGGCACCCCGCTCATCATCACGGCCGTGACGGGCGTGCCGACCAGGCCCATGCCGAACCCCTGCACCCACAGCAGAAGCACGACGACCGGGATCGGGGTCCCGCCGTCGAACCACAGGTAGCCGACGTAGGTGGCCGCCGTGGCGAGGACCCCGGCCGCGACCGTCCAGCGGGCCGACAGCAGTCTGCTCATCGCCGGGGACGCCTGACTGCCCAGGACGATGCCGACCGCGGCGGCGATCATCACGATGCCGGCGTCGGCCGGGGAGAGCCCGCGGGGTCCCTGGAGATAGAAGGCCGCGTAGAACAGGTGCCCGGCCAGCGCCATGAACGCGATCAGCAGCACCACGCTCCCGGCCGTGAACCCGGGCTGCCGGAACAGCCGCAGGTCCAGGCTGGGCGCCGGGGACCTGCGCTGACCGGCGACGAAGGCGGTGAGCAGCGCGCCGCCCAGGACGAGGGGCAGCAGGACGTGGACGCCGGGCCAGGTCTGTCCGTTGCCGAGTTCGATGACGCCGTAGACCACACCGCCGAGGCCGAGCACGGACAGGACGAGGCCAGGCAGGTCGAGCACTCTGCGTCCGGGGCCTTTCAGCGCGGGCACCACGGCCACCACTCCGGCCAGGCACACGGCCACGATGGGCACGTTGACCAGGAAGACGGAGCCCCACCAGAAGTGGCTGAGCAGCACCCCGCCCACGACCGGGCCGACGGCCACGCCCAGGCCGCTGGACGAGCTCCAGATCGCGATGGCCCGGGTGCGCTTCTCCGGCGGGGTGCTCTGCACGATGACCGACAGGGTCGCGGGCATCAGCAGGGCGCTGCCCGCGCCCATGAAGGCGCGCGCCACGATCAGCCAGGCCGCGTTCCCGGCGAACGCGCCGGCCCCGGAGGCGGCGCCGAACAGCGCCAGACCGGCGAGGAGCGTGGTCCGCGGGCCGAAGCGGTCGGCGAGCGCGCCGCCCGCGAAGAGGGTGCCGGCGAAGACCAGGGTGTAGGCGCTGGCCACCCACTCCAGCTCGGCAGGGGTCGCGCCCAGTCCGTCGTCCGGGTCGGCCAGCGTGGTGACCGCCACGTTGAGGATCGAGGTGTCCAGCCAGATCAGCATCTGGGCGCAGACGACGACCAGGAGGACGGGCCAGGAGCGGGGGGCCGTCGCCGGTGGCGTGGTCCGTTCGGTGCGGCTGACTGCGCTCATCGGGCGCCCCCGTCACGCGTCGGGACGGCGGTGTCGGCATCCCCGTGTCTGTGCAGCGCCCGCTCGACGAGGGCGTCGGCCGTGGCGGCGGACAGCAGCTTCTTCGCCGGTGCCCTGCCGAGCGTCGGGGCGAGAGCCACCGTCAACCGTTCGGTGACGAGGGCGCCGCCGGTCCGTTGCAGGTTGGCGAGCATGCGGTCCGCGGGCGGGGCCGCGCACACCGCCGTGGAGCGGGCCCGGGCCAGCGCTGCTTCGGCGTCAGCACGGCCTGCAGCCATGTCTCGTCGATCACCTCGGTCGCGGCCGGGGGGTCCGCCCAGGTGGGGGCGAGCAGGCCCGCGTCGGTGCCCACGGACAGCGCGTTCACGCACATCGACTCCCTAGCTCCCTGTGTTCCTTGCGTTCTCTGTGGCTCATGCCTGACGTGTCGTCAAAGAGTCGGCGGGCGAAGGCACTTGGGCGTCCGAACGCGACCCCGAAGAGCGCCGCGCGCCGACCCGCACCGGCGGCCCGGACGCCCGGAGTCGGCGAGCGACCGGTCGGCCGGCGCCTGCCGCGTCGGCGCTGGTCCGCTCCGGGACGGAGAGCCCGCGCGGACCGGTGACGGTGACGCACCCGGCCGACGGGCCAGGGGGTCGGTCATTCCCGGCCCAGTCCGTCTCGCCAGTCCGGGCGCTGCGGCTTCCAGCCCAGCGCCGCGTGGGCCCGGTCGCTCGCCGCTCCGCGTGCCGTGGTGAGCTGATGGGTCATGAACCAGCCCAGCAGCCGGGGTGCGAAAGCCGCCGGGACCGTGCGCGGGGGCGGGGCGCCGAGGGTGCGGGCGTAGTGCGGCAGCCACCGGGCGGCCGGCGCCGGTTCGTCGTCCGTCACATGGAAGACGCCGCCGGCCTCCGACTCGACGGCGGCGACGGCCGCCCCCACGGCGTCGTCCACATGCAGGAAGGACGTGATGCCGGCCCCGCCCTCGGGCAGCGGGAGTTTCCCGGCCAGCACCCGCTGCCCGGTCCCGCCGTCACGGGCGTACGCGGTGCCGGGGCCGTAGAGGGCGCCGTACCGCAGCACCACGCCCGCGAGGCCGGGGGCGCCGGACAGGACGAGCCGTTCCAGTTCGGCGACGGCCCGTACGGTGGCGGCCCAGCCCGGGTCCGGGGCGTCCGTGTACAGCGGTGCGTCCTCGTCGAGGACCGCGGGCCCGGCGGGGGCCGCGGCGAAGGCGATGGACTGGGCGACCAGCCGCCGCGCGCCGGCCGCGCGGGCCGCCTCGACCAGATGGGCGGTGCCCTCGGTGCGCAGCCGCGCGGTCTGCGCGAAAGCCTCCGGGGGGTCGTCGCGCAGCAGACGCAGCGCCGACAGCTGATGGACGACCACCTCGGGCCGTACGGCCGACACCGCCGACCGTACGGCGTCGCGGTCGAGGGCGTCGGCGACCACGACCTCGTCCGCCTCCGGCGCCCGCGTCTCCTCCCGCACCAGCGCGCTGACCTGGTGGCCGCGCGCCCGCAGGGCGCCCACCAGCGGGCGTCCGACCACTCCGGTGGCCCCGGCGACGAGTATCCGCACGGCTCAGCCCTCCGTCGTGGACGGGACGGCGCCGGCGACCCGCATCAGCAGGCGGCATGCCTTGTCGCCGTCGCGCAGACAGCTCTCGGCCCGGTTCTCCGTCAGGGTCACCCCGAGCCCCTCGGACCAGCCGGCGTGGATGTCGGTGCAGGGGCACCGGTAGCCGTCGAGCGAGCCGGACATCCGCACCATGGTGACGGCGAAGTTCCGCCGCAGCGTGAGCACGATGGTGTCGTCGCCCTCCACCTCGGTGGAGGCGTTGCGCAGTTCCGGCGGGAACATCCGGTCTCCGCACTCGTCGTAGCGGCGGCGCAGCTCCTCCAGGTCCTTGCCGGTGTCTCCGCTGTCAGGGAGCCCGCCGGAGAGGCGGGTCACGCGCTGGGCCACGTGCAGGGCGACCTTGCGCAGCGCCTCGGCGTTGATCTCGTTCGCGGCCTCCTGTCCGAACCGGGCGGCCACCCCCTGGTACCAGTGGGCGTCGTGCTGCCACCACAGCCGGTACGCCTCCCCCGCCCGGGCCCGGTGGTTGACGCCGTCCGTGGCCGTGTCCGTGTTGTCGTCCGTGCTCATGCGTGCTGCTCCTTGGCGGCGAACCTGTCGCGCATCACTCGCTTGAGAACCTTGCCCGTGGCGCCCTTGGCGACCTCGTCCGGCTTCATCCGCAGGGCCCGGGTCACCGGGGGGAATCCGGCGTTCACAAGGACGGTGTTGACCCGACCGGTCCACACCTCGTCCCCGCCGTCGCCGTCGCCCGTGCCCCCGCCTTCCTCCTCGGCGCCTACCTCCTCGGCGCCTTCCTCGTCGGCGAGTTGGAGCAGCGCGTACGCCTCGGCCTCTCCGTCGCCGTCCCAGTCCGCCCGGACGCCGTCCGGGGCGACTCCGACGACCGTGCAGTCGGCCAGCTCGGGCAGCTCGGCCAGGAGGAGTTCCTCGGTGCGGGTGCTGAAGACGATCCCGTCGCGGGTGCGTACGGCGTCCGGCGCCCGGTCGAGGTGGTAGAAGTTGCCGTCCTCGTCCTGGCGGGCGAGGTCCCCGGTGAGCCAGTAGCCGCCGAGCCGCATCCTGTTCCAGGTCAGCGAGTCGTTCCAGTAACCGGGCGTGAGGGTCGGCGACTTGAGGCCGAGGCGGCCGATCTGTCCGGGCGGCAGCGGGGTGCCGTCCTCGGCGAGCACGGCGGCCGCGGCGAAGCTGATCGGCTTGCCGACGCAGCGCGAGTAGGCCGAGGTGTCCTTGGTGTGCCGGTTGTGGAAGACGGAGTAGCCGGCCTCCGAGGAGCCGAGCCCGTCCACGAAGACCGAGCCGTCCACCCGGACGCGGCTCAGGTCACGTCGGATCTCCAGATGGCTGCCGTGCCGGACCAGCGCCCTGATGTGCGCCTCGTGCGCCGCGTCCCCGGTGTTGAACCACACCTGCACGCTGGACAGGTCACGCCTCGTCAGGTCCTCGGCCGCCATCTCGCCGAACGTGCCGGCGAAGGCCAGCACGGTGGTCGGCCGGAACTCCTCGACCGCGTCGAGCACGTCGGCGCCGCGCTGGCTGGACAGGAGCTTGATGTCGGTGCGCAGGAGCAGGCAGTAGAGCAGCGTGGCCACCATCGCGTTGTGCGCGCCGGGCAGTCCGACGAGGGTGCGCTCCATGTCGGCGCCGGTGGAGTAGCGCAGCCGGTGCACCTGCGCGTACATCAGCGTCCGGTGGGTGTGCGGGACACCCTTGGGCATGCCGGTGGTGCCGGAGGAGTGCGAGAGGAGCACCGGGTCGGTCGGATCGTGCCGGTAGGGGTGGGCCGGCGGCAGCGACGCGCGGTGCTCGGGGCGGATGTCGTCGGCGGTGACGCGGAAGCCGAGCCCTGAGTCCGCCAACGCCTCCCGATGGGCCTGGTCGGTGAACGCGCCGACAGCGCCCTGCCGGCGGACGTACTCGGCGGCGATCTCCGGTGCCAGATTGCCGTTGACGAACGACGGAATCGCGCCGAGGGAGGTCAGCGCCAGGAAGTTCACGGCGAACTCGGCGCTGGAGGCGGAGTGGACGGCGACCGGGTCACGGGGCCGCACGCCCTGCGCGGCGTACCAGCCCGCGTACGTCTCGACGACCTCCCGCAGCCGGCCGAGTGTGAGCACCTCGGGTCGGCTGCCGTCCGGCGCCCGCCAGCCGCCGTCCGTGCGCAGCACGGCTTCGTCGAGCGGACGGCCGTACGCCGTCAGTCGCTCCAGGACGTTGCCGGCGCCCAGTTCGGGGTCGGAGCAGATCCGGGCCCGCTCCTGCCTACTGATGAGCATGGGTGTCGCTCTCGTTTCTGTCGGCGGTGAGGAGGAAGGCGGAGGGCTTGAGGCGGTGGCTGCCGCCGTCCCGCAGCAGCCGCCGGTGAGCGGCGGCCAGCTCGAACAGGCTCTGGATGCTTCCGTGACGCCGGAGGGCGTCGGCGTGCGGGGGCGGCCGGTCCGAGGCAACGGTCACCGGTGCGCGGGCGTCGGCACGGCCGAGCAGCACCGCCGCTGCGAGACCTGCGGACGCGGGGAGGTCGGGCGCCGCACGGTCGCTGCCGGCGGCCAGTTCCCGGTGCACGGCTGCCGTCCGGGCGCCGCCGCCCAGCTCCACGCCCAGCACCAGGACGCGGTCCAGCTCCGGGTCCTCCAGCAACAGGTCGGCCAGGGCGAGGAGTTCGGCCACCGGGTCGTCGAAGGTGGAGACGCTGAACATCTGCCCCATGATCCCGAACTCCCGACTGGCGTGGCCCAGCACGGAGTTGGGGGTGGCCTGCATGAACAGCAGCGGGTTGTGGACCTTCCCGGAGACCATGCGGCTGCTGGCCAGGTCGGCGGTGGTGGTGTCACCGGTCAGGCTCGCCAGCGCCACCGCGGTACGGACGCCGTCGCCGGGCCGCTCGGTCAGACACCGGCTGATCACCTCGTACGCCAGCGGGCTGAAGGCGGACTCCACGAAGCCGGGCAGCCTCGGCAGCGGGACGTCGTCGGCGCGCCCGGTCCCGTGGGTGGCGGTGGCCGTGGCGAGGACGCCGAGTGCGGAACGCAACAGGGGCTTGGTCGTCACGGCCGCTCCAGGACGAGTGCGGTGTTGGCGCCCCCGAAGGCGGCGTTGATCGTGAGGGCCCGGCGCAGATCGGCCTGGCGCGGCCGGTTCGGCACGTAGTCGAGGTCGCATTCCGGGTCCGGTGCGCTGTACCCGGCGGTCGGCGGCAGGACGCCGTCCGTCAGGGCCAGCAGCGTGATCACGAACTCCACGACGCCCGCCGCCTCCAGGAGGTGGCCGGTGGTGCTCTTGGTGGAGCTGACCGGGATCGACTCCGCCCGTTCGGACAACGCGGCCCGCAGCCCGCGCGTCTCGGCGCCGTCGTTGTACTTGGTGCCGGTGCCATGGGCGTTGACGTACCCGAGGGCCGCTCCCTCCGGGTCGCCGGCGAGCCGCATCGCCTGCCGTGTCGCCCGGGCGAGGCCCACGCCCTCCGGGTGGGGCTGCGCGATGTGGTGGGCGTCCGTCGCCGCGCCCCAGCCCACCACGGACGCCAGTGACCGGGCGCCGCGCCGCCGGGCGTGCTCGGCGGACTCGAGCACGACGACCGCGACCCCGTCGCCCAGCAGCAGTCCGCTGCGGTCGGCGCTGAACGGTCGGACCATGCCGTCCCGCGACAGCGCCCGCCCGGAGTCGAACTTCCCGAACGTCTCCTCCTCCACGAGGTAACCGCCCGCGCAGACCGCCACGTCGGTCCGCCCGGAGGAGATCAGCCGGCAGGCGTGGATGATCGCGGCGGCGGAGGCGACACAGGCGTTGGTGAAGGTCAGTCGGGGCCCGCTCAGCGCGAAGTCCGCGGCCAGCAGTTCGGTCAGCCGGGCGGGGACCGCGTCGGGCAACGGCACCTGCCCGGCGGTCGGTGCGCCCGCCTCGGCCCGCCAGTACCGGGTGACGGCGGTGTGGTCGCCGGCGATGCCGAGCAGGACCGCGGCCTCCGTGCCCGGGCGCAGTCCCGCCATGTCGAGGGCCTGCGCCCCGCACCGGGCGAGCGCGTGGCGCAGGGCCCAGTCCTCGACCGCGTCGGGACCGTCGGGGGCGGCGGCCGCCATCGGCGTCCGGTACGGGCCGGTGTCGAACCTCGTGGTGGGCGCGAACGAGGGGACTCCCGCGAAGACTCCGCGCCGCAGGGCTTCGGCGCCGGCGCCGAACGCGGTGCGTACGCCGAATCCGGTCACCGTGACCTCGCCGCTCATCGAGGTCGCCCCCCTTCGGTCGGGGCCGGCACGGCGGCGCTGAGGTACTGGGTGAGCCGCCGGAGCGAGGTCAGCCCGGCGATGTCCTCGTCGCTGGGCTCCACGACCAGGCCGTGACGTTCCTCCACCACATGGAGGAGCCACACCAACCCGAGGGAGTCCAGGACCAGTTCGGCGTCCTCGTCGAGGTCGTCGGGCAGCCCGGGGAAGACGTTGCGGTCCGACAGCAGTTCCCGGACGCTGTCGGTGGTGAAGGTGCTCGTGCTCATGCCTTCGCACCGCGTCGGACGACCTCGGCGACGAGCCCGCCGAGAGTCAGGGAGGCCAGGGGCTCGATGTCGGTGTCCGGGATCTCCACGCCGAACCGCGACTCCAGCCGCAGCGTGAGCTCGATCAGGCTGAGTGAGTCCACGTCCAGCCCGCCGACGGTCACCGGACTCTCGTCCGTGATGCCGTCGCGGCTCGTGAGGATGTTCATCTCGTCGATGACCGCGGTCAGGACGAACTCGCGGATCTCGTCTTCCAGGGTCGACGTACTCATGATCGGCGTCTCCATTGAGTGGTTTCAGGGAAGGTGCAGCACCTCGGGGGTGCGGGGCTGTGACCTCGTGCGGCTCCGCCGCGTGGGCGCGACAAGCCACGGACGACCCGCGGACGATCCGCGGTCGACAGACGGCCGGTGTCACCCCGGCTCACCCCGCGGAGCGCAACGCCGCCGCCTGGCGCAGCAGCTTCCCGTTGGACGTGCGGGGCAGGGTGTCCAGCAGCCGGATCACCCGCGGCAGCTTGTAGTCGGCCAGTCGCTGCCGGCACCAGCGCAGCAGTTCCTCCGCGGACGGCTGTCCGGCGCCGGCGGCCAGCGAGACGAACGCCTCGGTCACGTCCTCGTGGACCAGGACCGCCTGCTCGACGGCCGGATGCTCGCGGAGCACGTTCTCGACCTCGACGAGGTCCACCTTGAGGCCGCCGATCACGACGAGGGAGTCCGCCCGGCCGTGCACCGTCACCGCCCCGGAGTCGTCCACGGTGGCCCGGTCCCGGGTGTGCAGCCAGCCGTCGGTGTACTGGGGGCCGCCGGTGTCGAAGAGGTACGGCGACTCGTCCAGGGCGACGTCGAGTTCGCCCCGGTGCTCGCGGACCACGACGCCCGGGGCGGCCCGGCCGACCGCCGGCCGCAGGGCGCCGCCGGTGTCCATGGCGACCACGCCGGTCTCGGTGGTCCCGTAGGACTCGCCGACGGACACCCCGTAGCGGTCGGCGAAGTGCGCCGCGACCGGTGGGGGCATCAGCTCGCCGCCCGACACCGCGACCCTCAGGTCGGGCAGCGCAGGGGGATCGAGGGCGGCGGCGAGCAGTTCGTAGTGCATCGGCACCCCGAACAGGGCGCTCACCCGGTGGTCGGCGGCGGTGCGCAGGATGTCGCGGGCGGAGATCCGGGGGGCGAAGACCACCGAGACCCCGGCCGCGAGCGAGTGCAGCAGTCCCGCGACGAGGCCGAAGCTGTGCGCGGTCGAGCTGAGCAGCAGCAGCCGGTCGCCCGGGCCCGGCATGCCGGGGATCCCGGCGAACCGGTCCACCTCGGAGGCGAGCGACCGGGCGGTCCTGCCGATCACCTTGGGCCGGCCGGTGGAGCCCGAGCTGAACTGCACCAGGCGGTGGTCGGTGGCCGCGGGCCGGCCGCCGCTCCGGCGCTCGGTGACGACCTCGTACTCGGACCGGAAGCCGAACGTGGCCTGGACGTTGACGCCGGCGCTCACCATGAACTGCGGCCGGCAGACGGCGCACAGCCCGGCGACCTCGGCCGGTTTGAGCCGGAAGTCGAAGAGCAGCACCTGCGCGCCGAGCCGCCACAGCGCGAGCAGCACCTCGACCTGCGTGAAGCTGGGCGGGGTCCGCAGCCCCACCGCGCTGGCGGGGCCGATGCCGTATCCGGCGAAGACCGCGGCTTGTTTGGTCACTCGCTCGCGTAACTCACCCCGAGCGATGACTTCCTGACGGTGGATCAGGTAGGGAAGTCCGTCGTCCTGCGCCTCGAAGAGACGCCGGACGAGCGGTCTCATCCCGTCGTCGCTGTCGTCCGCGCCGGGCAGTGACAGGTGCTCGCCCATCGGGCCTCAGACCTCCTTGCAGAACTCGCCGATGGGCAGGCCCACATGGCGCTTGTCCGCGGCCAGATAGCCGAGCAGTTCGTCACCCGCCTGCAGCTCGGTGACGTTGAGGACCTTGCCGCCCGGGCCGAGCACCCGTACGTGCCAGTCGTCCTGCACGGTCAGGCTGACCAGGCGGCCGTCCTCGGCGTGGGTGCGGATCTCGAGGAGCGGGCGGGACTCCAGTTTCGCCCGGCCGACCACCACCCGTCGGGTGCGCCCGTCGGCGCCGACGGCCAGCAGGGCGCTGCCGGAGCCCACCTCGCTGAGGTAGTTGGTGCGGTTGTCGGGCCCGAGCGTGTACGAGTGCAGGGCGCCGGCGTTGACGCGGAACGGCCTGGTCGGCATGTAGGGCAGCGGGTGGGTCTCGCTGCAGCACAGCACGAACCCGGAGGAGTAGGAGCCGACGAGGATGCCCTCGTCCTCCTCGAAGTGCGAGCAGGTGTCCACGCAGACCCGGTCGCCGAGTCCGACGTGCCGGATGCTCTCCACGGTGAGCGTGGACAGCTCCAGCTGGGGTGTGGTGGCCTCCAGCAGCCGGGCCAGAGCGAAGACGTCGTCGGCGCTGCGGGGTGTGAACAGGATGCCGTCCGAGCCGCGTTCGAGCACGTCGAAGACGATCGCGGCCTCTTCCAGACCGTCGACGACGGTCACCAGCTTGCCCTCGGCGGACTCCGCGGCGGCGAGCACGATCTCCAGGGGGATCTTGGTCGGGTCGGCGAAGTGGATGACGGTGTAGGGCAGCGCCATGGCGCCCGAGCAGGACAGCCGCAGGGTGCGGTCGTCCCGTACGCCGATGAAGCCGGCGACGGGGGTACCCACACCGGTGCCGCCGCCGGTGGCGCGGTTGGCCGCGGCGAGGGCGTCCAGCTCGTCCTGTGCGGTGAACTTCCGCAGCAGGACGTCGATTCCGGGCTTCGCCTCCTTGGCGCTTTTCGCGCCCGCCCCGTCCTTCGTGCTCGCGGCGTCCTTCGTCGCCTTGTCGTCGGGCTTCTTCCCGGCGAGTGTCGTCACCGCCGTGAGCGGGCCGTCGGCGGCCAGGACCCGGGTGATGGTCGGGGGCAGCGTTCCGAGCAGCTCCGCGTCAGCGGAGAGCACGCCCGCCATGCGGGCGTGGACGGCGGCGTCCACCACCGCCTGGAGCTGCGGACGGGGGACTTCACGGAGATCGATCCACGCGAACCTCATGCGACACCTGCCACGATCGTCGAGTAGTTGCTGGTGGTGGTGGGGGTCATGCTCATCTCGGCTGCGATCCCTGCCCCGTCGTGCACGACCGCGGAGAGGCGGGACACCAGTGCGTAGGGTGAGGGCGAGGAGAAGATCCGGCGGCCGACGGCCAGTCCGCGGCAGCCGGAGGCCATCACCGCGGTTCCGTACTCGACCAGGTCGGAGTCGTCCGGCGGGCCGCCGGCCGCCAGGACCGGGATGGGGCTGTCGGCCACGACCTCGGCCATCCGCTCCAGCGGCAGTGCGACGGAGGTCTTCACCATGTCCGCGCCCAGGTCCGCGGCGACATTGGCCGCATGGGCGAGGAGGGCCGGGTCGTGCGGGTCGTCGATCCGCGGGCCGCGAGGGTAGACCATCGCGATCAGCGGCATGCCCCATGCGTCGCAGGAACCGGCCACCGCCCCCAGATCGGCGAGCTGCTGGGCCTCGGTGTCCGAGCCGAGGTTCACATGGACGCTCACCGCGTCCGCGCCGAGCCGCAGCGCCTCTTCGACGTCGGCGACCAGCACCTTGGCGTGGACGTCGGCGGCACAGGCGGTGCTGGCGCTCAGATGCACCACGAGGGCGCAGCGTTTGAGGATGTCCGGCGCGAAGGCGCGGGCCCGTCCCTTGTGGACGATGATCCCGTCGGCCCCGCCGTCCACCAGTGCGCGCAACAGGTCGTCCCACTTGTCGGCGGGGACGATCGGACCGTCGGAAACGCTGTGGTCGAGCGGCACGAACAGATGCCGGCCGTCCCCCGCCAGCGAAAGTCTTCTTAAGCGCAATAACTTGCCGGTTTTCAGCATGGGTAATAAGCCTTCCCAGCCTGGAGACCGCATTTCAGGGAATCCGGAACCGGAGCAGCCCCATGCAGTCGCCATGTCTGAAAAACGATGGTCGTAGAACTTTCAAGTTCCCCCGCGTCAGCATTCCGTGGGTGATCAGCCGTTGGCAAGGTGTGATCGCCCGCAAATATTCATACAAGGTAACGCATGAGTATTTGACAGCGGGTTGACAGGTCAGACGGGTTGACGCGGTTGGAGGGTGGCATTCCGGGCGGTTTCGACGCTTTATTGCCGATGTCACGTGTAAATCGACGGTCATTTCGACCGGGAAGCCTGCTCGGTCGAAATTGAATTCGCGGGGAGGATGACAGAGGCGCTCTTGTTCGTGTTACATGCGAGGCCTTCCCTCCCCATTCGGTCCCGGCCCGTGCGACCGTACGGACCGGGCGTATCGGAAGTGACTCCCCATGCCTGAATTACCGCCCAATACCGCCCTCAAGCCCGTTTCCCCGACGGCGCCGCGGACCGCCAGGACAGCTGGAAACGGCAAAGGCACCGGGACCGACGCGCCGCGGGTCGCCGCCGCGAGCCTGGTCGGCACGACCATCGAGTACTACGACTTCACGGTGTACGGGACCGCCTCGGCACTCGTCCTCGGTCCCGCCTTCTTCCCCTCCGGCAACGCGGCCCTCTCCTCCCTGGCCGCCTTCCTCACCTTCGCCGCGGCCTTCCTCTCCCGCCCCCTCGGCGTCGTCCTGTTCGGCACGATCGGCGACCGGGTCGGCCGAAGACGGGCCCTGGTCATCTCGCTGCTGATGATGGGCGTGGCGACGGTCGGCGTCGGTCTGCTGCCCACGTACGAGACCGCCGGACTCCTCGCCCCCGTCCTGCTGGTGGCACTGCGTCTGCTCCAGGGCGTCAGCATGGGCGGCGAGTGGGGCGGGGCGGTGCTGCTCGCCGCCGAACACGCGCCGCCCGGCCGCCGCGCGCTGTACGCGTCCATTCCGCAGGCCGGCCCCTCACTCGGCTTCCTGCTCTCCACCGCCGTCATCCTGCCGACCATGAACATCGTGGGCATGGACGGCTTCACCGACTGGGCCTGGCGCATCCCGTTCCTGCTCAGCACCGTCCTGGTCGTGGTCGGCCTGTGGGTGCGCACGACGGTCTCCGAGTCCCCGGTCTTCACGACCACGGCACGGGCATCGGAGTCGAAAGCGGCGCCCCGATTCCCGCTGGGCACGATCGTCAGGCAGTACCCCGGCCGGCTGCTGCTCGGCACCGGCGCGGCGATCGGCGGCTCGGCCGTGTACTACCTGACGATCGTCTACAGCCTCTCCTACGGCCCGCAGGAACTCGGCATCCCCCGGAACACGATGCTCACCGCCGCCAGCATCGGCGCGGCGGCCGGAATCGCCGTCACCCTCCCGGCGGCGAGGCTGTCCGACCGGATCGGCCGCCGCCCGCTGATGCTGGCCGGAGCCGTCGGCTGCGTGGTGTGGGCCGTCCCCATGTACGCCTCGCTGAGCTCACGCAACGGCCTGGTGATCACCGGCGCCTACACGGTCGGCCTGATGTTCCTCGCGCTGATGTTCTCCCCCGTGGCGGCCTTCCTGCCGGAACTGTTCCCGGCCCGGATGCGCTACACCGGCGCCTCCGCCGCCTTCATCCTGGCCAACACCCTCGGCGGCGGTTTCGCCCCGTCGGTCGCCACCTGGCTGAACAGCCACTGGGGGTCCCCGCTCGTCCTCGGCTTCTACACCGGCGGCCTCTGCCTGGTGAGCCTCCTGTGTCTGCTGGCGCTGCCGGAGACCCGCGACCACGAGTTCGACGTCTGACCCTCCCGGTCCGCCGTGACGACGCCCTCTTCACCACTGGCTCAGGCGATGCCCGTTCCACCGGGCCATGGGTACAGTCGGCGCTGATCACGCACCCGAGGATGCCGAGGAGGCCGGGGCCATGGCCGTGGACGAGCTGGACACCCGCATCCTGCGCCTGCTGCTGGAGCAGCCGCGGACGAGCGTGCGGGAGTACGCCCGGCTCCTCGGCGTCGCGCGCGGCACCCTGCAGGCCCGCCTCGACCGGCTGGAGCGGAACGGCGTGATCACCGGCACCGGCCCGTCGCTCTCCCCCGCCGCGCTGGGCCACCCGGTGCTCGCGTTCGTGCACATCGAGGTCACCCAGGGCCATCTGGACGACGTGGGCGACGCGCTCGCCGCCGTACCGGAGATCGTCGAGGCGTTCTCCATCACCGGCGGCGGCGACCTCGTGACCCGGGTCGTGGCGCGCGACAACGAGCACCTGGAGGACGTGATCCAAAAGCTCATCAGTCTGCCCGGCGTGGTCCGCACCCGCACCGAGGTGGCACTGCGGGAACGGGTGCCGCACCGGCTGCTGCCGCTGGTGGAGTCGATCGGGCGCGCTGCCGCGAAGTAGCCTCTCGGTCCGCAACTTTCAGTCTCGTCAGGACCGTTGACGCACTCCCGTCCCCCCTTTAACGTCTGGTCGACCATCCGCACACCGTTCGCAATATCGAACACCCGAGGGGGAGCGACCCCCACGTGGACCGGAGGAGCAGCACATGGCACCGCCCCTCAGCAGACGGATCCTTCTCCAGAGCGCGATGCTCGCGGCGGCCGTCCCCACACTCTCGGCCACGGCGGCCAGCAGAGCCTCGGCGGCTGCCGTCCCGCCGTCACCCGCCTGGTCCCTGCAGCCCTTCCCGCTCGAGGACGTCGCCCTCGGCCCCGGGGTCTTCGCCGCCAAGCGGCAGTTGATGCTCGACCACGCCCGCGGCTACGACGTGAACCGGCTGCTGCAGGTCTTCCGCGCCAACGCCGGCCGCTCCACGCTCGGCGCGGTCGCCCCCGGCGGCTGGGAGGGCCTGGACGGGGAGGCCAACGGCAACCTGCGCGGCCACTACACCGGGCACTTCCTCACGATGCTGTCCCAGGCGTACGCGAGCACCGGCGAGCAGGCGTTCGCGGACAAGATCCGCACGGCGATCGGCGCGCTGACGGAGGTGCGCGAGTCACTGCGGCACGACCCCGCCGTGCTGAGCGTCGACGGCAGGTTCGGCACGGCCGTGGAGAACGTGCGCGGCTCCTACCAGTACGTCGAGCTGCCGTCCGGCGTCCTCGGCGGCGCCGCGGAGGTCACCCTCGCCGCCTGGGTGAAGCCCACCCACGACGCCGGCTGGACCCGGATCTTCGACTTCGGCAACGACACGACCCGGTATCTGTACCTGGCCGCGCGCAACGCGAGCGGCGTGCCCCGGTTCGCCGTCACCACCGGCGGGGCGGGCGGTGAGCAGGGGATCAACGGCACCGCCGCGCTGCCCCTGAACCAGTGGAGCCACCTCGCGGTGACGATCGCCGCCGGCGCCGGAACCCTGTACGTCAACGGCACGGCCGTGGCGCGGAACACCGCCATGTCGCTCACCCCGGCCGCCCTCGGCACGCTCGCCCACCACTGGCTCGGCCGGTCCCACTACGCGTCCGACCCCGTCTTCGCGGGCGCTTTCGGCGGCTTCGACGCCTGGTCGCGGGCGCTGACCGCCGACGAGGTCGCATCGTTGCAGAACGGCCGGACGGCCGGCGACCTCGCCTCCTACGCGTTCGACGAGACCTCGGGAAGCACGTTCGCGGACGCCTCGGGACACGGCCTGACCGCCACCCTGCGCCGCACCTGGGGCGGGCCCAGCCATCCCGGTTTCCTCGCGGCCTACCCGGAGACCCAGTTCATCCAGCTGGAGTCGATGACCGGCAGCGACTACACCAAGGTGTGGGCGCCCTACTACACCGCGCACAAGATCCTCAGGGGGCTGCTGGACGCCTACCTCGCCACCGACGACGACCGCGCACTCGACCTGGCGTCGGGGATGTGCGACTGGATGCACTCCCGGCTGTCGAAGCTGCCCGAGGCCACGCTCCAGCGCATGTGGGCCATCTTCTCCAGCGGGGAGTTCGGCGGCATCGTCGAGGCGATCTGCGATCTGCACGCGCTGTCCGGCAAGGCCGAACACCTCGCGCTGGCACGGCTGTTCGACCTCGACAAGCTCATCGACGCCTGCGCGGCGAACACCGACACGCTCGACGGACTGCACGCCAACCAGCACATCCCGATCTTCACCGGCCTCGTGCGGCTCTACGACGCGACGGGCGAGACGCGCTACCTCACCGCCGCGAAGAACTTCTGGAGCATGGTCGTACCGCACCGCATGTACGGCATCGGCGGCACCAGCACGGGCGAGTTCTGGAAGGCGCGGGACGTCATCGCGGGGACGATCAGCGCGACGAACGCCGAGACGTGCTGCGCGTACAACCTGCTGAAGCTGAGCCGGACGCTGTTCTTCCACGAGCAGGATCCGGCCTACATGGACTACTACGAGCGGGCCCTGTACAACCAGGTCCTCGGCTCCAAGCAGGACACCGCCGACGCGGAGAAGCCGCTGGTCACGTACTTCATCGGGCTCACCCCTGGCCATGTGCGCGACTACACGCCCAAGCAGGGCACGACCTGCTGCGAGGGCACCGGCATGGAGAGCGCCACCAAGTACCAGGACTCGGTGTACTTCAAGGCCGCCGACGGCAGCGCGCTGTACGTCAACCTCTACAGCCCGTCCACGCTCACCTGGGCCGAGAAGGGGGTCACTCTCGCACAGAGCACCGACTTCGCGCGCGAGCAGGGCAGCACGCTGACGGTGCGCGGGCGAACCGCTGCCTTCGCGTTGCGGCTGCGGGTGCCGTCCTGGGCGACGGCCGGGTTCCGGGTGACGGTCAACGGGCGGAAGGTCAACGGCACGCCGACGCCCGGCAGTTACTTCACGATGTCCCGGACCTGGCGGGACGGTGACGTCGTCCGGGTGGCGATGCCGTTCCGGCTGCGCGTGGAGCAGGCGCTCGACGACCCGTCCCTGCAGACCTTGTTCTACGGCCCGTTCAACCTGGTGGCCCGCAACTCCTCCACGCAGTACCTGGAGTTCGGCCTGTACCGCAATGCGGCCCTCTCCGGCGACCTGCTGCCCTCCCTCACTCCCGTGAGCGGGAAGCCGCTGCACTTCACGCTCGACGGCACCGAGTTCGCCCCCTTCTTCGAGGGCGCCGAGGATCCGACGCACGCGTATGTGCGCAGGGCCGAACCCCGGGTGGTGTTCGGGAACAGCGACTCGGGCGTGGCCAACCCGGCGAAGGCGGACCGGACGACGCTGCTGGACGAGGTGTGGGCCGCGGCGCCGTTCCGTGGGAAGTCGGCGCTGGTGACGCGGGTGCGGACCGTGGTGGACGCATGGGTGGCCGCCGGGCTGCTCACGCAGGCCGACGGGGAGACGGTGGTGCGTACGGCACGCGGGGCGACCTTCGTGCCGTAGGCCCGCCGGCTCCTGGGCCTACGGGCCTGCGGGCCCCAGGGCCTGCGGGTCGCTACGACCGGCGGCGGGGCTTGCCGCCGCCGGTTCCGCGCCGGCCGCCGCCGCTCTTCGTCCCGCCGCTCTTCGTCCCGCCGCTCTTCGTCCCGCCGCTCTTCGCACCACCGCTCTTCGCGCCCCCGGCCCGGCCGCCGACGCTCTTGCGGGGCGCGCCGCCGCCCGGCTGCGCCTTGCGCGGCTGCCGCTCCTTCGCCGGGGCGGCCTGCGGAGCGCGGCCCCGGGTGCTGTTGACCGTGCGACCGCGGACGATGCCGATGAAGTCCTCGACCAGGTCGGTGGTGGCGTTCTCGGGCCAGGAGAGGCCGACGTCCGACTGCGGGGCGTCGACGACCGTGCGGTAGGTGAGGTCGCGGCGGTGGTGGAGGCGCGCCAGGGACTGGGGCACGACCAGGACGCCGATGTTCGCCGCGACCAGCTCGACCGCGTCCTCGGTGGTCGCGGGGCGCTCGAAGGCGGGCTCGCCCGGCGGCTGCTCCCACCCGAGGACGTCGTCGAGGGGGTGCAGGACCACCTCGTCGGCGAGGTCGTCCAGCGTGATCTCCTCGGCCGCCGTGATCACGTGGTCCTTGGGGACCACGACGACGGTCGTCTCGGTGTAGAGGGGGATCGCGCTGAACACCGTCCGGTCGACCGGGAGGCGCACGAAGGCCGCGTCGGCGGTTCCGTCGCGCAAGACGTCGGAGGCCTCGGCGGGGGTCACCTGGAGGAGGGTGAGGGGCGTGTCGGGCAGGCGCTCCTGCCAGATCCGCGCCCACTTGGCGGGCGTCACTCCGGGGACGTACGCGAGCCGGAACGAGGGGGAATCCGCCGAGTCGGTCATCCCGCCAGGTTACCGGCTGTGGTCGGAGGTCTCGTCAACGGCCGATACCCTGGGACCCATGAGTTCGCAGCAGAGCACCCAGACGATGAAGCCCGCCACCGCGGCGAAGAAGCTGGGTGTGTACCTCCCCGCCACGCCCGCCGAGTTCCAGGAGGGCGTCGTCTCGCGCGCCGAGCTGAACGAGCTCCAGGCGAACCCGCCCGAGTGGCTGCGGACCCTGCGCGAGACCGGCCCGCACCCCCGTCCGGTGGTCGCGGCCAAGCTGGGCGTCTCCATCGCGGGCCTGGCCCGCGGCGGGGTGACCGAGGCGCTCACCACCGAGCAGATCGAGGCCATCAAGGACGCCGGGCCGGAGTGGCTGGAGAAGGAGCGCGCCACCCAGGCCGAGGTCCGCAAGGAGACCGTCCGCATCAAGAAGCGCGACGCGGAGCGCGCCGAGTCCTGACGTAACCGACTCATCCGGTCAGGTGCGCCGCGGCACGAGGATGCTGAGGGCGTTGGCGCAGACGACGGCGCCGATGGCCGACCAGTCGACGAGGCCGAGGCCCTGGCCGAGGCCGATCCAGCCGACCAGCGCAGCGAGCACCGGATTGACGCTCATGAACAGGCCGAAGGCGGCCGGTGGCACATGCCGCAGGGTCAGCAGGTCGGCGAGGTAGGGCACGGCCGAGGAGAGAACCCCGGCCGCGACGGCGTAGCCGACGGCGGTGGCGGTCGGCGGCTCGCGGAGCACGAGGACGACGCCGACCGGCAGGAACAGCACGGCCGAGACGGCCGCGGCGGCCGCCGAGCCCTGGGCGCCGGGGACGCGCCGGCCGACCGTGCGGTTGAGCAGGATGTACGACGCCCAGCACACGGCGGCCAGCAGGCCGAGCCCCATCCCCAGGTAGTCGGTGGAGGGCTGCGGGCGCATCAGGGTGACCGCGCCCGCAGCCGCGATCGCCGCACAGCAGGCGTCGACCCGGCGGCGCGCGGCGGCCAGGGCGATGGTCAGCGGGCCGAGGAACTCCAGGGTCACGGCGAGACCGAGACCGATGCGGTCGATGGCGGTGTAGAGGGACAGGTTCATCGTCCCGAAGACCAGGGCCAGCAGCAGGACGGGGCCCCACTGACGCCGGGTGAAGGACCGCACGCGGGGCCGGCCGACGGCCAGCAGGACGAGCGCGGCGACGTACTGGCGGACCGCGACGACTCCCGTGGGGCCGAGCACCGGGAAGGCGAGCGAGCCGATGGCGGCGCCGGTCTGGTTGGACAGACCGCTGCCGGCCATGACTGCCACAGCGGCGAGGCGCCGGTTCCGGCCGGCGCCGGCGCCCAGGGATGCGGGTGCAGGTGTGGAGGCGGGCTCAGGTGCCGGGGCGGGCGCGGGCGCGACGGACATAGCCGGATCGTCCTCCCCCGTCGATGTTGCGCAAAATGCATCAACCGCTCGATCTATACGATGGAGTCATGGATCTCGGGGCGCGTGGACCGGAGGTGGAGCTGCGGCAGCTGCGCTGCCTGGTCGCGATCATCGACGAGGGCGGTTTCACCGATGCCGCGGCCGTGCTCGGCGTCTCCCAGGCGGCCGTGTCCCGGACCCTTGCCTCCCTCGAACGGGCGCTGGGCGTAAGGCTGTTGAGGCGCACCTCCCGAGTGGTGACGACGACCGCGACCGGAGTGCGGGTGGCGGCGCACGCGCGGCGGGTGCTCGCCGAGGTGGACGCCCTGGTGCAGGAGGCCGCCTCCGGCCACACCCGGCTGCGGATCGGCTACGCGTGGGCCGCGCTCGGCCGCCACACCCTGGCCTTCCAGCGTCAGTGGGCGGCAGGACACCCGGAGACGGACCTCCAGCTGGTGCGCGTGAACTCGGGCAGCGCGGGTCTCGCGGAGGGCGCCTGTGATCTGGCGGTGGTCCGCAGGCCGCTGGAGGACCGGCGGTTCGACGAGGCGATCGTGGGCCTGGAGCGGCGTCTGTGCGCGCTGGCCGCCGACGATCCCCTGGCGCGGCGCCGCTCGGTGCGGCTGGCCGACCTCGGCGGGCGCACCCTTCTCGTCGACCGCCGTACCGGCACCACCACCCCCGAGCTGTGGCCGCCCGACGCCCGCCCGGCCACGGAGGAGACCCATGACGTCGACGACTGGCTGACGGTGATCGCCACCGGCCGCAGCGTCGGCATGACCGCCGAGTCGACCGCCAACCAGTACCCGCGCCCCGGCGTCGTCTACCGGCCGGTGCGCGACGCCGAGCCCGTCGCCGTCCGTCTGGCGTGGTGGCGCGACGCCCCGCACCCCGCGACGCAGGCCGTGATGGAGCTGCTCACCACGCTGTATCGCGCACAGTGAACGCCCGTGAGTCGCCCTGAGGCCGTCGCTTTGACTACGATCTGGGCAGGTTCACCGACGTGGGTGTTTCGAGGTTGCTGGGGGTTGGGATGGTTGCTGGTCGTGTGGTGCGCTTCGACAGCCAGCGCGGTTACGGGTTCATCGCGCCCGACGACGGCGGGGAGGACGTCTTCCTGCACGTCAACGACATGCTGATGCCCGAGTCGCAGGTGCGCCGGGGCATCGTGGTGGAGTTCGAGATCGAGGACGGCGAGCGCGGTCCGAAGGCGTCCGGGGTGCGGCTCGCGCGGGGCGCGGACGGCAAGCCCCTCGCCGCCGACGACGACGTCCTGTGCGATGTGCTCAGCACGGAGGAGTTCACCCGGGACGTCACGGAGGCGCTGCTGACGTCGGCGCCCTCGCTCACCGGCGAGCAGATCGTCCAGGTGCGCGCCGGGCTGGCGCAGTTCGCGAAGAACCACGGCTGGGTCGAAGGCTGACCCACCCGCCCGGTCGCCCGGCCGGCCGTCGGACCCGTTGTCAGTGGCCTGTTCTACAGTTCCCGTCACTTGATCACTGCGGGTGCGGGAGGCACACATGGGGTGGGTGTCGGCCGGCGACTACGAAGTCGCTCTCGACGACGGCAAGGTGGTGTGCCGCAACGCGGCGGGGCGGCGGCTGAAGTCCGTGCCGCCCAAGATCGCCGACGATCCGGCGGTGGTGGGTCTGCGTCAGCTCACCGAGTGGCTGGAGCGGCACGAACGCCAGTGCCTGGCCGACGTGGAGCGCTGGATGGTGCGCTCGCTGCCGGTGCCGCTCGCCGTTCTCGCGCGGGTGTGGCCCGACCCCGCGTGGCAGGCCGCACTGCGCGACCTCGTGGTCACCGGGGCCGACGGCGAGGTGGCCGGGTTCCTGCGGGACGCCGACCCCGAGCGCGGCCTCGGCCTGGTCGACCTCGACGGCGACACCGTCCGCATCGCCCCGGACCTCGTCCGCCTCCCGCACCCCGTGCTCCTCGAAGACCTGGAGGAACTGCGGGAGTTCGCCGTGGAACTCGGCGTGGAGCAGCGTGCCCAGCAGCTCTTCCGCGAGGTGTGGCGGCGGCCCGCCACGCTCGACGCGGAGGGCGCCGCCGTCGAGGAGTACGCCGGCGGAGTGTTCAAGGAGCAGCGGTTCCTGCACGGCCGGGTCACCCAGCTCGGCCACCGCGTGCGCGGCGGCCACGCCGTCACGTCCGTCCTGGAGGAAGGCCGCACCGTCGAGGCCCGCGTGTGGGTCGGCGACTACGAGAGCTACGAGCAGGCGGAGACCGGCCCCCTGGTGTTCACCGACTCCGCCGGGCGGGTGCTGAAGCTCGGTCAGGTCGGGCCGGTGGCCTGGTCGGAGGGCATGCGCATGGCCGCCGCACTGTACGCCGGGCGGGACCTCGAGGACGAGGAGCGGGCGGCATGACGACCTACGACGAGACCACCGCGGCCGCGCTGCTCGACGCGGGCGCCGTGCTGCCCCCGGGCAGCACGGCCCGCGAGGACGCCGACACGCTCACCGTCCGCACGTACAGCCACCCCGCGCTGGACGACCGGCGGATCGTGCGGCTGGTGCCGGGCACCCTGGGCGAGGCCGAGGACCTCGCGCTGGACTTCCTCGGACTGGCCCGGGAGACGGAGACCCCCGAGGTCGGTCAGGTGCGCCGGGAGACGCTCGGCTTCCCCGCCTGGGCGCTGGTCCACGACCCGGCGAACGGCCACCACGCCCTGGCGCTGGTCAAGGACGTCGAACGGCTCGCGCGGCAGGCCAAGTCCCGCCCCGGCACCGCCAAGGACGGCTTCGAGGCGCTCGGCGCCCGGCTCGGCCGGGCCGTGCCGCACTTCCTGCCCACCTTCTACGAGCAGGCCGCCCGCGTCTTCCTCCAGCACGAGAACACGACGTACGCCTCCGCCTTCTTCGGCAAGGCCCGCGAGGCCGAGCGGGTGCACGCGCTGGTGGTGGACGAGGAGCGGCAGCGGGCCGTGTTCCTGGAGTTCGCCTTCGCCGGCGCGCTGACGGTCAAGGCGCTCAAGGAGCACGTCAGGGCCCTCGCCACGCGGCTCGACCCGGCCGCGGCCTGGGCGCAGTTCCGCCAGCTGACCGTGGAGCGCTGCGCCGCCGGGATGCCGCCCTACGCCTCGCTGCCGCAGGACGCCCGCGGCCTGATCAAGGCCGCAGGTCTCGACCGGGTCGCCGAGGAGTGCGCCCTGGTCGCCGATCTGCTCGCGTCGCCCGCCGCGGTCCGGGCCCCCGCGTCCTTCTGGAACTCCTACCGGTCGACGCTCGCCGTTCTCGCGGAGCAGCGACCGGAGGTGCGGGAGCGGCTGTTGGAGATCATGCCGGTCGGCCTGGGCCGTTCCGTCGAGGACGACGAGTTCTGGCTGGCGCTGCTCACGGAGTGCGGGGCGGACCTGCTCCTCACCGGTGAGACGGCCTCCGAGGCGGACCCGGCGGACTGGCTGGGCCGGTGGGCCCTGCACCGCAAGCACGGCGGCAATGTCAGCGACCGTTCCCCGGCCACCCTCGCGCTCGTGGAGCGGATGGCTCCCCGCCTGCGGGAGCGGGGCCGTCCCGTCGACCTGTGCACGGGCCGCTGGCATGCCGGCGCCGATCTCGACCTGCTGGACCTGTGCGTGGCCGAGCGCGTGCCGCTGACGCTGCCCGGCCCCGACCAGGTCGTGTATCTCTCCCTGGACCGCTGGCTGCGCGAGCCCCGGCCCGGCCGGCGCGATCTGACGGCGACCGCCGCGGATCCGCGCTTCCGGCGCCTGCTGTACGCCGACATCGGCACCGTCAGCGGCTTCCGCCCCGCAGCCGAGGTGCTGGAGGGCCTGGCCGCCCACCCCGTGCTCAGTGACGTGCTGCGCGGCTGGTTGGACGACGCGGCCGGGGAGCTGGCCGCTGCGGTCGGCCTGCCGTCCGCGCGGGCGGCGCTGGACCGGCTGCGCCCCTTCCGCGCGGTGGCCGCCCGGGTGAGTCCGGCGGCCGTCGCGAAGGTCGCCGCGCACGAGGTCGCGCCCCTGCTCGGGCACACCCTGCGCGCCGGGATCCTGGACGAACTGGGCTGGCCCGCGCTCGACGAGGCGCTGCGCCGGATCGACGCCGAGACCAAGCCCGGCCGCGGCCAGGACAACCCGATGACCGTGCAGGAGGCGTGGCCCGCGCTGATCGTCTCCCGTGAGCACAAGGTGCTCGTGGTCGGCCCGGAGGAGATCCTGCTGGAGCACGACCTGCGACTGCCCGTGTCCCCGAGCCGCTGGCAGCTTCCGTCGTTCCGCTACACCGACGGCGAACTGCTGGTGATGTGGCGGGAGGACGGCAAGCAGTTCGGCTACTGGTCCGCCCGCCCGACCGACGTGTTCCCGCTCACCGGCGACCAGATTCCCCACTACTGGTACGGCGGCAGCGAGGCGGGCACCCCTTCGATCCCGCTGCCCGACGGCGGCCGCGCGGGCGGCGGGCGCACCCTGCACGCGGGCGACACCGTCCTGCCCGCCGGTCGGCGCGTCCTCGGCGACGGCGCCTCGTACTGGCGTCAGGGCAGGCAGGGCCGGCAGCACGTGTGGCTGGAGTACGACCCGGCCACCGGCACGCACGGGCGCGCCTCACTGCCCGCGTTCTTGCAGTCCGGCATCCGTGAGGGCGCGACCCTGCAGCAGGAGCACTGCGAGGTGCTGCCGCTCCAACCTGGCCTGGAACAGAGCCCGTTCGGCACGGACGGCACGGTCCTCGGCCGCTGGGTGCGCACTCAGGACGAGGGCGCCGAGACCCGCACGGTCGTCGGCACGCCGGACGGCCGGACCGTCACCCTGCCCTGGGCCCGCGGCCGGGCGCCGGGCGTGCCGCTCGGCTCGCTGCGGCTGCCCGGCGGGGCCGAGCCGGTCGCCGTCCGTCTCCACCGGCAGATCGCCCTGTACGCGGGCGACGACGCCTCCGCCGCCGGGGAACTGGGCCGGGTGACGCCGATGGAGCGTGGCGGCGAGTTCGCCGCCGGCACCCGGTTCGTCCCGCCGGTGGAGTTCTGGCACGCTCTTCGCCCGCGCGACGAGCGCGCGTCGGCCGTCCTGCGTGCGCTGACCGACGAGCAGGCGACCGGGCTGCTGGAGACGGCGGCGCAGGCGCTGGCGGAGCGTCAGGCGAAGCTGGCGGCGGCCGGGGCGGTCGACGGGACGTCAGAGAGCAAGGCCGTCGTCCCGGCCGCGGACGAGGTGATCCAGGAGATCGTCTCCCGCGCCCTGCCCGCACTCGGCGACTCCGGGCTCGTCACGGGTGTCGCCGCGCTCGTGCGCGCGATGCTGCGGCTCGCGGGGTCCACCGCCTCGTTCGTGGCGCCCCCGGTCGAGCGGCCGAAGGCGGAACGCGGCCGCGTCGACGGCATGTTCGCCGACTACGAGCCCGAGCACGGCGACGACGAGACGCTGCGCGAGGCCACCGCCGGACTCGTCGAGGTGCAGGGCTGGTGGGGCAACGAGACGCGATGGACCACGCTGCGGCAGATCCGCGCCGTCAACCATGTGCTGTCCGGGAAGCAGGCCGACGGCAAGCCTTTGGCTGCGGCCTCCCGGTCCACCGGCGCCGCCGACGGCTGGTGCAGCGACGAGTTCACCGTTCCCGGCATCGGCCTGGTGTGGACGCCCGTGCTGGACGTACTGCGCCCGCTCGCGTACCGCGCTGCCGGCCCGACGGTGACCGACGCTCAGCGCGAGGCGCTGCTCCTGCTGTTCGAGGCGATCGCCGACGGCCCGCTGGCCGTGCCTGTGGGCGCGCTGCGCGAGGTCGTGCTGAGCGAGCCTCACGAGAAGCAGGAGCGGGTCGGTCAGGTGCTGCGCCGGGACGGCCGTATCGTCGTCGTCCTCGGCTGCCAGCGCCTCGACCCGCAGGCCGGGCGGGTGCACTGGCTCGCCCTGGACCACGACCCGGTCGGCGTGTTCGGCGCGATCGCCCACTTCACGCTGGAGCAAGAGACCGCGCACCCGGCGGTGTTCCCCGCCGACGCACTGGCCGCCGTCACCGGACTCGTCCGGGACAAGGGGCCGGCGCCCTGGCAGCCGGAGGCGCCCGCCGCCCTCGCCGCAGCGTCGCGCGGTGGGCTGGGGCCCGTGCAGGCGGCGCTGCTGCTCGCCGCCAGGCCGAGACAGCTCACCGCCGAGGTGATCGCCGCGACCGGGCTGAAGGCCCGTCAGAAGGGGCTCGGCGACGCCCTGTTCGCGTCGGTCGGGCACGACGACCGGGCGGCGCTCGTCGGCGCGCTGCTGCCGCACCGCCCCGGCGACCTGTGGACGGCCGGTCCGGACGTCGAGGCTGCGGGCCGGGTGTGGGCCGAGCGGCTCGGCGCGGTCGTCCGGCTGCCCGAGGACCTCGCCGGGGAGCTCTCCCTCGGCGGCCTGCCCACCGGCACGGCCGAGGAGGTCCTCAACCCGAGGCTCACCCCGTGGATCAGCCGCACCACCGTCCAACGGCCGGACAAGGACGGCAACCTGGTCGCGGAGGACCCGCAGGCGCTGCCCGGCCGGTACGACCTGACGCGTGCCGTGGCCGCCCTGGCCGGGCTCGCCTACTCCCTGCCGTACGGGCACCCGCTGCGGGCCGTCCTGCCGGAGAGCCTGGCCGCGTTGCGCCGCCGCGTCGCCGACCCGGGGCTGCTGGTCGACCTGGACGTCGCGTGGACGGACAAGAGCTCCTCGACCGCCGTCGAGCTGCGCAAGGCGTACGGGCTGCCCGCCGCCGGGGGCGCCGACGCGGACGGCCTGACGCACGTGGGCGAGGCGCTGGTGCTGCGCCCGTGGTACGGCGACCAGGAGACCGTCCTGGTCCGGCCGGGCGCGCTCGGCTCCCCCGACGACCCGGTGTTCGGACTCCTCGAAGGGCTCGTCGGGCTCGGACGGGGCCAGGGCATGTCCGCCCTGCGGACGATCCTCGACGAGGAACTCGCCCGCGCGCTCGCGGCCGGAACCGACGCCGAGGGTCCCGCCGGGTACGCCCAGGACCCGACCTTCAGCGTGCCCGAACTGGTCGCCGAGGTCGCTGCGGAGCACGGCCTGAGCGAGGACGCGGCGGCGCTCTACCTCCAGTTGCTGGCCCTTCCGGACCCGACGGACCGCAACTGCGTGCGCTGGACCGGCTGGAAGCCCGCCCGGACGAAGAAGGCTCGCGCGGAACTCGCGGCGACCGGCCTGGTCGTCGAGGCCAAGCGGCCGCGCGCCGGGCGCACCCTGTTCCTGCCGTGCGGCTGGCTGGACCTGAAGTCCCCCGCGCTGCCGGTGGAGATCTGGAAGGAGAGTCTGTACCCGGTGCGCGCCCATGCGCGCGCGGTGCCGTTGGCGCCGGTGCCGGAACTGTTCACGCGCGCGTGGGACCGCGTCCGCGCCGGCGACGCCCCGGCCTACGAGCAGCTCACCACTCGGGCCACCCGCAAGGGCCGCCGATGACCACCCTCCCGCCCCGCCTGGAAGAACGCGCGCCGATGACCACGCCGATGACCACCACCGCCCTGTCCGACACCGCCCCCTCCCCCGATCCCGTCCGCCAGATCGTCCCGCCCGAGGACCGGTACGCCACCGAGCTGGCCTTCCTCGCCGCGTACGACGACGGACCGCGCCCGCCCGCCTGGCGGCTCACCCCGCGTGCCGTCGTCACGTTCGTCATGGGCAGCGACGGCCGCGCGCTGAAGCTGCCCGAGGACGTCGAGGCGCCCGACGGGGTGCCGCGCCGCTTGGCGGTGGAGGGCAAGTTCGTCGGCGACCGGGCGCTGGTGGAGCGGTGCGTGGTCACGCTGGCCGGGGAGCGCGGGCTGCTGCTCGTCGGCGAGCCCGGTACCGCCAAGTCGATGCTGTCCGAGCTGCTGTCCACCGCCGTGTGCGGCACCAGCGGCCTGGTCGTGCAGGGCACGGCGGGCACGACGGAGGACCAGCTCAAGTACGGCTGGAACTACGCCCTGTTGCTCGCGCAGGGGCCGAGCCGGCAGGCGCTGGTGCCCTCGCCGGTGTTGACCGCCATGTCCCGGGGCGCCATCGCCCGGGTCGAGGAGGTCACCCGCTGTCTGCCCGAGGTGCAGGACTCGCTGGTCTCGCTGCTGTCGGAGCGGCGCATCGCCGTACCCGAACTGGCGGGCAGCGACGACGCGTTGGCGCATGCCGCGCCCGGCTTCAACCTGATCGCCACGGCCAACCTGCGCGACAGGGGCGTCTCGGAGATGTCCGCGGCCCTCAAGCGTCGCTTCAACTTCGAGACGGTCGGCCCGATTCCGGACCTCGACGCGGAGACCGCGCTGGTGCGCAGCCAGGCGCGGGCGTCGGTGGAGCGGGCCGGGGCGCCCTTCCAGGTCGACGACGCCGTGTTGGAGGCTCTGGTCACCGCCTTCCGCGATCTGCGGGAGGGCCGGTCGGCGGAGGGCTGGGAGGTGGAGCGGCCGTCCACGGTGATGAGCACCGCGGAGGCCGTGTCCGTCGCGGGCGCGCTGGCGCTCGCGGCGGCGTACTTCCCGGGGGACCGTGACGTGCTGGGTCTGCTGCCGGGCCATCTGCTCGGCGTCGTCCGCAAGGACGACCCCGCCGACGCGGCCCGGCTGCGCGGCTACTGGGACGGTCCTGTCCGTCGCCGCGCCGAACAGGGCTCGGCCACCTGGCGCACCCTGTGGGACCTGCGCACGGTCCTGGAGGGCTGACGGCGTGTCCCTCCACCCCACGGCACCGGGCGCCCCGGCCGAGGCGCTCGCCGGCCTCACCGACCCGGCCGCGCCCTACCTCATCGGCGTACGGCACCACGCGCCGTCGCTGGCCGCCGCCGTGCCCGCGCTGCTGGACGAGGCGAAGCCGGACGTGGTGCTCGTCGAGCTGCCGGCCGAGATGCAGGAGTGGCTGCCCTGGCTCGGGCACGAGGAGACCCGGGCCCCCGTGGCGCTCGCCGCGGCGCCCGGTGACAGCAGGGGCGGCGGGGGCGGCGGGGGTCCGGCGTTCTATCCGTTCGCCGACTTCTCGCCCGAGCTGGCCGCCGTGCGCTGGGCCGCCCGGCACGATGTCCCGGTGATCGCCTGCGACCTGCCCCTCACGGACCGGGCGTGGGCCGAGGGGCGCGACGGCGGCACGGCGCAGGGTGGTGCGAGCGGGCTCGCCGACGCGCTCCGCGCCCGCCTCACCGGCCGCCCCGGCGACGATCTGTGGGACCGGCTCGTCGAGGCCACCGCCCCGGGCTCCCCGCCCGAGGCCCTGCGCCGGGCGGCCCTGCTGACGGGGTGGGCGCTGCGCGAGGACGCGGCCGCCTCCGGCGGGGTGCCCGAGCTGGATCTGCGGCGGGAACGGTGGATGCGGTCCCGTATCGCCGAGGCCACCGCCGACGGCGCCCGGGCCGCCGTGATCATCGGCGCCTTCCACGCCCCGGCGCTGACGGGGACGGCCCTCGGCGAACAGAACACCGTCGCCGAGCGGCCCGGGCAGGAGCGGCCCGAGCTCTCTCACTCCGGCGCCGCCGGGCGGGCAGCGCCGTCCGGCTCGGCCGTGCCCGAGCAGGGCGGAGCTTCCGTCCAGGTCGGCGACGGGCCGAACTCGTGGACCACCTCCCTGATCCCCTACTCCTATGCGCTGCTGGACGAGCGCTCCGGTTATCCGGCCGGGATCCGGGACCCGGAGTGGCAGGGCATGGTGTGGCGGGCGGCGGGGGATCCGGCCGCGTTGGAGGAGGCGCTGACGCGGGCGGCCGTGCGGGTCTGTGCGGAGTTGCGGGGTCTCGGGCATCCGTCGGGGCCCGCCGACGCGCGGGAGATCAGCCGGCTGGCCTCGGATCTGGCCCGGCTGCGCGGGCTGCCCGCGGCGGGCCGGGGCGAGTTGGTCGAGGCCGTGCAGACGGTCCTTGCGCAGGGCGAGCCGTACGGGCGGGGGCGGGCCGTGGCGCGGGCGATGGAGCGGGGGCTCGTCGGCACGCGTACCGGCCGGCCCGCGCCGGACGCGCCGCGCAGTGGTCTCGCCCCGGCGGTCGAGGACGAGGTGGCGGGGCTGCGCCTGCCCGGACCGGAGAGCTCCTCCGGCCCGGCCCGGGAGTTGCGGCTCGACCCGCTGCGTTCGGATCTCGACCGGCGCCGTGAGCTGCTGTTGCGGCGGCTGACGGTGTGCGGGGTGCCGTACGGGGAGGCGAAGGAGGTCGTCGGGGCGGGCGGCGCCGAGGCCCTCACCTCGCGTTGGGAGGTGCGCTGGACGCCGGCGACTGCGGCCATGCTGACCGCGGCCGGCGTGCGCGGGGTCACCGCCGCCCAGGCCGCCGAGGGCGTGCTGCGCGAACGGCGGCGCACGGAGCGGGACGAGGGCGGTTCGACGGCCGCCCAGGTGCTGCAAGGGCTCGTGGAAGCCGCGGAGTGCGGCCTGCCGCCGCTCGCGGACGAACGCCTCGACGACGTCGCCGAGGTGCTGCCGCACTCCGGCACGCTGCCTGAACTCCTCGCCGCCCTGGCCCTGTTGGACCGGCTGCGGGCCGGTCACGTGCCGGGGCTCGGCGCCGACGAGGACCGTACGGCGCGTGCGGCCGGCGTCGGCGAGCTGCTCACCGCTGCGGCGGTGCGGCAGGTGGACGGTCTGACCGGTTCCGAGGACCCGGCCGACGCCCACGGCCTGCTCGAACTCGCCCACCGCGCCGACCTGTTGGGCGGAATCCGGCTCACTGACGCGCTCGCCCGACTGGCCGCCGCCGGCTCCCCGCTGATGCGCGGCGCCGCCGGAGCGGTCCGGGTGCTGCTCGGGCAGGAGGACGCCCGGGCCTTCGGCGACCGTGTCGCCTCGTGGGTCGACGGGGCCGCGGATCCCGACGCGCGGTCGGCGCTGACCGCCCGGCTGAGTGGGCTGCTCACCGCCGCGGGCCCGCTGCTGGAAGCCGCGGCGCCTGCGCTGGAGCCCCTGCTCGACCGGGTCTCGGAGCTACCCGACCGGGAGTTCCTCGACCGGCTTCCCGCGCTGCGGGGCGGCTTCGACACGCTGAGCCCCGCCGCCCGCGACCGTCTCCTCGCGGCCGTCGAGGAACGCCTCGGCACCAGGAACGTCGCCGACACCGACGGCGTCGACCCGGCCGCGCTCGCCGCCTGGACCGGAGCGGACCTCGCGGCCCGCGCCGCCCTGCGGTCGCTGGGGCTGCTGCCCGCGCCGCGCGACGACGCACCGTCGCCGACCCCCGACGCCGTCGCCCCCGGCACCGGCACCGGCACCGGCATGGCCTCAGCAGGCGAAGACCGCCGCCTCGCTCCCGCCGACCGCTGGCGGCTCGTCCTGGGCCGCCGCAGCGAGCGGCTCCCTTCGTCCGCCCGCTCGTTGGCGACGGCGCTGGACGAGCTGTACGGCAGCGGGCGCGGCGAGGGCAGCCGTGGGGATCTGACGGGCCCGGGGTCCGGCGGCGGCCGGGACGTGCCGTATCCCGGGGTGCGGGAGTGGTCGGAAGAACTGGCGGCGCTGTTCGGGCCGGGCATCCGCGAGGAGGTGCTGGCGGCGGCCGCCGCGTCGGGCCGGGGCGACGTGCTCACGCAGCTGGACGCGGACAGCGTGCGCCCCTCGGTCGATCTGCTGCGCACGGTGCTGCGGCACGCGGGCGGGCTGCCCGAGGCCCGGCTGGCCGCGCTGCGTCCGCTCGTCCGGCGGCTGGTCGACGCGCTGACCCGACAGCTCGCCACCCGGCTGCGGCCCGCCCTGCACGGCACGACGCTGCCGCGCCCCAGCCGGCGTCCGGGCGGCGGCCTCGACCTGCCCCGTACGCTGCGCGCCAACCTGGCGACCGCGCGGCGCGGCCCCGACGGCACGGTCCACGTCATCCCCGAACGCCCGGTGTTCCGCACCCGGGCGCGACGGGCCGCCGACTGGCGGCTGATCCTCGTCACGGACGTGTCGGGGTCCATGGAGGCGTCCACGGTGTGGGCCGCGCTCACGGCGTCGGTGCTGGCCGGGGTGCCGACCCTGTCCACGCACTTCCTGGCGTTCTCCACGGAGGTCATCGACCTCACCGGCCAGGTCGACGACCCGTTGTCGCTGCTGCTGGAGGTCAGCGTCGGCGGCGGCACGCACATCGCGGCGGGGCTGCGGCACGCGCGCGAGCTCGTCACCGTGCCGTCGCGGACGCTCGTCGTGCTCGTGAGCGACTTCGAGGAGGGCTACCCGCTCGGCGGGCTGCTCGCCGAGGTGCGCGCGCTGGTCGGGGCGGGCTGTCACGTCTTGGGCTGCGCGAGCCTCGACGACACCGGCAGGCCCCGCTACTCCACGGGCGTCGCGGGTCGGCTCGTCGCCGCGGGGATGCCCGTCGCCGCCCTCAGTCCGCTCGAACTCGCCCGCTGGGTAGGGGAGAAGATCGCATGAGCACGAGTCCGGCCCTGCCTCCGGTCGCCCCGTCCGTCACCGCGGAACTCGTCGAGGCGCTCTCACCCCGGCTGCGCAAGCGGCTGGACGCGGGGATCGCCAAGCTGGCGGCTCGTCCGGTCGTCCGCGAGGGCGACACCGTACGGATCTCCGTGGACGAGGACACCGACCTCGAACTGCAGGCGCCGGGCGGCACGGTGGCCAGTGCGGACGCGATCCGCTGCGGTTGTCTGCTCGCCCCCGGCTGTCTGCACCGCGCCGCGGCGGCCTCGGCCGCGCCGGTCGCCGACGCCACACCCGACACGGCGCCCGCGTCCTCACCGCACGCGCGGCCGGACGCGCAGACGGGCGCGGGAGACGAGACGGAAGAGGAGGCGGCACAGGGCTCGGAGCCGGAGACCGCCGACCCGGCCCAACTCGCCGCCGCACGGGCCGTGTACGACGCGTCGGCGGCTGTCCTCGAAGCCGGTGCGGACGGCTCCGGCGCCGTGCTCCAGGCGGAGCTCCTGCGCGCCGCGCACACCGCGCGACTGGCGGGACTCCCCCGGGCCGCCGCCTCGGCGGTCTCCGTGGTCACCGGGATCCGCGCGGCCCGCTCCGCCGACCCCGGCTACCGGCAACCCGACCTCGTGGACGCCCTGCGCACCGTCCTCGGCGTGGCCCACCGGCTGCCCTCCGCGAGCGGCCCGGACCTGGCTGAACTGCGCGGCGCCGTACGACAGCCGTACACCCCGGACGGCTCGCTGCGCCTGTACGGCGTCTTCTCCGAGCCGGTGTCGACGGCGACCGGGTACGCGGGCGCGGTCACCTGGACCGCCGACGCCGAGGGCCGCCTCTACACGGTGTCCGACGTGGCCCCGGGCGGCCCGAGCCGGGCGACCGGGGCCGCCGACCGTGCCGTCCGGATCGGCGACACCGCCCTGACCCACCGTGAGCTGTCGCGCGCGGGGCTCGCGGTCTCCGGGGCGACCGTCTCGCCGACGGGGCGGCTCGGCGCGGGAGCGGGGGTGCGGGCGGTGCGCGCGTCCGGCGCCGCCTGGGACGCGGAGCCGCTGGAGAGGCTGTGGGCGGTACCCGTCACCGAGCAGGTGGCCCGCGCTCTGAGCGGTGGCCATGGCCTGCTCTTCCTCGACGTCACTCTGGCGGGCACGGTCCGTGAGGCGGCCGGCGACTGTCTGCTGGCCGACTGCGACGGCCTCCCGCTCCGGCTGGCCACGGCCCACGAGGACCCCGCGCTCCCGTACCGCGACAACCTCCGCCTGTTGGCCGCCGCCCGGGGCAGCCGGCTGCGGGTCGTCGCGCGGCTGGCGCCGGGGCCGCTCCCGCGCGCGCTGCTGCTCGCCGCGGAGCATCCCGCCCGACCGGACGCCCGGGTGGACCTGGGCCTGGACCGCCTGCAACACGCGGACCTGCCCGCCTCCGGGACGGCCCCCGCCGCCACTCCCGCTCCCGTGGAGGACGAGGCGCCGCTGCATCTCCTGCGCCGCCGCGTGCACCAGGCCGTGTCCGGCGGCCGTCGGGTGCTGGCCTTCCCGGACAGCGGGGCGGGCGACGGCGGGCGGCTGCGGCGCGTCGGTCTCGCCACCGCGGGCGACCTCCTCGACGACCTGCGGGCCGCCGCCGCGGACCGCTCCCGCGACGCCTTCGGCCGACTGCTGCCCGCCGACACCGGCCGCTTCGCCCGCGCCTGGCTGGCCGCGGCCGTCTACACCTCCGAGGTCGAACGGGCGCTGTGCGCGACGGCCTGGGGCGCGCGGACGGAGGCGGTCCCGGCGGTGCTGTGAAGACGCGAGCCGATGCCCGCCTCTTTAGGTCAGGATCTGACCTCGATGGCTCCTAACGTGGTCCTCGACCGCGGAACAGCCTTCAGGGCAGTAACGGAAGAAGAGGACCATGAGCGACTCCACCACCCTCGCCCAGACCGTCACCGGCGAGCGCGCCGACCTGCTGGAGGCGCTCGCCAAGCAGCGGCACTTCCTGCGCTTCACCACCCGCGACCTCACCGACGAGCAGGTCGGGCAGCGGACCACGGCCAGCGAGCTGTGTCTCGGCGGCCTGATCAAACACGTCACGTCGGTCGAACGGTCTTGGGCGGCGTTCATCCAGGAGGGCCCGTCGGCGATGCCCGACTTCACCAGCATGACCCAGGAGGACTTCGCCCAGCGGGCCGACGAGTTCCGCATGCTGCCGGGTGAGACGTTGGCGGGGGTGCTGAAGGAGTACGACGAGGTGGCGCGCCGTACCGACGAGCTGGTCGCGACCCTGCCCGACCTCAACGCGGACCACCCCCTGCCGTCGGCCCCGTGGTTCGAGCCGGGCGTGCGCTGGTCGGCCCGCCGGGTCCTGCTGCACATCGTCGCCGAGACCGCGCAGCACGCCGGTCACGCCGACATCATCCGCGAGTCCCTGGACGGGTCGAAGAGCATGGGCTGACCTCAGCTGCTCCCGAAGACCTCCGTGACGTCCAGGACGTGGGTCTGCCAGGGCTCCAGGGCGACGAACAGGCCCCGGTCGGCCAGTTCGTCGCCGTCGCGGTCGTACGACTGCGCGGTGAGCAGGTCCGTCAGGCGGAGCGGGCGCCCGCGCAGGTCGCCCCAGGGCAGGGGCAGCCGGGCCTGGGCCGGCTGGTCGGAGTCGTTGACGACGACCAGGTGGCGGGCGTCGGCGTCCGTCCACGTCCAGGCCAGCAGGTTGCGGTGGCTGTCGTTGTCCGGCCAGCCCGTCGGGGCGAGTGGCCGCCACTGGCCCCGGCAGGCGGCGGCCGCGGCCGGCAGCAGTCGGCGGTGGAAGTCGCGCAGCGGCTCGTCGACGGGCTCCTGCGGTCTGCGGGCGAGGAACACCGGTGGACGGACCCGGCGTCCCTCGACGTCCACGTCCGCCGGTACCTGCGGGGCGGCCACTTCGGGTCCGGCCCGCACTTCGCCGGAAGCTGCGGCGGAGCACGACCTCATCGACGCGATCTACGAGCAACTGCCCGGCATCGTCGCCCGTCAGTACTTCACCCGCAGGCTCGACGAAGGCGCCGATGCCGGCGCCCTGAGCGCCGTCAACCGCACCAACGCCGGGGCGCTCTTCCCCCGCCCGGCCACCGTTCCCCGCCGGTCGCGTCACGTCCGGCTGCGACGCCTGCGCCACTCCGCTCAACGGGCCGCCGTCCGCCTGGTCTTCAAGCTCGTCCACCCCCGCGACAACTGGGGCCGCCCATCACGGCCAACGGTCGGCCCCTCACGGCCGGTTCGCGGGCTGTGCGGTGAGGCGGATCAGCAGGACGGCCGGGGTGCGCGGGAGCGAGACCCGCAGCCCGCTGCCGTCCCAGACCGCCGAGCCGGCGGTCGCGGCGGACGGGTGCAGGATCTCCGCCCGTACTGCGCTGCCCGCCAAGTGCCTGACGGGCAGCCGGAGTTCAGGCTCACCACCACGGCGCCAGACAGAGACGTACGACGTCCGGTCGTCGGGCGTCCGCATCCCCAGGGCCAGCCACTCGTCCGTCCACTCGGGCAGGCCGAGCGGCCAGAACGGCGCGGCCTGTGCGAGATCCCCGCGGATCGTCCGGTACGCGCCCACCGCATCGCGCACCAGGGCTAGTTGACGCTGCGTCATCCGATCCAGATGGCCCGAGAGATGGATGCGTCCGAGGAGGGCGCCGCCGAGGGTGAAGGTGATCAGGTCGTCGTCGTAGCCGGGCTGCGGGTAGGCCCAGACGGCCCCCTGTTCGGGCGGGGCGGCCGTCGGCGCGGCGGCGGCGATGGGCGGGTAGCGCAACGGGTCCTGCTGATCGCTGGTGGACTGGAGCTGGGTGACGGCCAGCGTCGCGCCGTCCATCCGCATGCCGCCCGAGGCGCAGTTCTCGACGACCAGACCGGGGTGGCGGTCGAGCACCTCGGACAGCCAGTCCAGGTAGGCCTGGGCGTGGCCGAGCAGTCCGGCCCCCGGTGCGAGGTCGCCGGGCGCGCAGGTGCCCGGGTCGATCACGATGTTGTAGTCGAGCTTGAGGTAACCCACGCCCCAGTCGCCGACGATGCGGTCCACTGTCCGGTCCAGGTGCGCGCGGGCCGCCGGATGCCGTAGGTCGAGCTGGTGGCGGCCCTGTTCGGCGAGGCGTACGCCGTCGCGCTGGAAGAAGGCGTCCGGCGGCAGCGCGGCGGCGACGGGGCTGCGCACCCCGACGACCTCCGGCTCCAGCCACAGCCCGGGCACCATGCCCCGTTCCCGGATCCGCTCCAGGACCGCCCGGATCCCGCCGCCGGGGAAGCGGCGCGAGGAGGGCAGCCACTCGCCGACGCTGTCCCACCAGCCGTCGGCGTCGTCGTACCAGCCGGAGTCGACGCAGAAGTACTCCGCTCCGGCCTCGGCCGCCGCGTCGATCAGGGGCAGCAGTTTCTCCGTCGTCGGGTCGCCCATCAGCGTGTTCATGTAGTCGTTGAAGACGACGGGGAGCGCCGTGTGGTCCGGGTGCGGGCGGCGGACGGCACGGCGGTACGAGGTCAGCGCGCCCATCGCCGCGTCGAACCCGGCGCCGAGGGCCAGGACGCCGGGAACCGTGGTGAACTCCGCGTCGGGGGCGAGGCGGACCCGCCACTGGTGCTCCGCGTCCGTGGGGCCGTTCAGCGCCAGACAGGTACGGCGGGCGCGTTCGCCCAGGTCCCAGCGCCAGCCGGCCGGGGACTCGACCTGCCACAGCCAGGTCCGGCCGCTCCCCCGCTCGGTCAGCGCGCCCATCGGCAGATGCCCGTCGGTGGGCCAGCTGCCGCGTCCGGTGAGGGCGAGGGCGGCCCGGCTGTCGTGCTGGTGGGCGTCGACGTTGATGTCGGCGACCGTGTCGCGCAGCGGCTCGGCGTACCAGCGGCACTCCGCGAGCCAGTCGTTGCGGGCCCGGTGCACGTCGAGGTCGTCCGGCGAGGGCAGGCCGCCGAGCAGCAGACTGCTCACGGACTGGACGACGACAGGCTCGGCGCCCTCGTTGCGCAGCCGGACGCGGGAGCACAGGACGGGCAGTCCGGCGGGGGACGTCAGCTCGACGAACGCCGTCAACCCGGTTGCCCTGTCGTGGAGTTCGACGGTCAGCCACTGTTCTTCGGGGCCGCTGCCGCTGAGATGCGAACGGTAGCGGAGCCGCGAGCCGAGGGCCGTGCCCGTGAAGCGTGGGCCGGACCAGCCGCTGCCGTGGCCGAGAGCGGTCAGCTCGACGAGGGGGAGGGCGGATTCGGGGTCCGGGGCGGACCCGGTGTCGTCGTCGGCCCGGTCCAGCCGGAGCAGTCGCAACGTCCCGTCGGGAGCGGTGCCGAACTCGATCTCAAGGGCCGGATGAGCCCAACTGAACCGAACCTGTGGGTAGTTGATGACTCTCCGCATCGCATCCGCCGTACCGGTCAAGGTGCTTCCCCTCCCGACCCCGCCCCTGTCGGTGCGCCGGCGGCGGTCGCGTCACTCGCGTGAATCCCTCGTTACGGTCTCTTGACGACCTCTGTGTGACCGGTCACAATCCTGGCATGAATGTGACCGGTCACACAAGGCGTCCGGCGAGCATCCGGGACGTCGCGACGGCCGCCGGAGTCTCGTACCAGACGGTCTCCCGGGTGATCAACGGGCATCCCAGCGTCAAGCCCGCGACCCGGGAGCGGGTGCTCGCCGCCATCGACGAGCTGGGGTTCCGTCGCAACGCGACCGCGCTCGCCCTGGCCAGCGGGCGCAGCCGGGCCGTGACCGTGCTCACCGCCAACACCACCCACTACGGCTACGCCTCCATCCTCCAGGGCATCGAGGAGGCGGCCCGCGCCGCGTCCTACGCGGTGGGCATCGGCGTCCTGGAGTCGGCGGACGAGCCCGCGGTCGCCGCCGAGGTGCAGCGGGCGGCGGACGCGAGCGGCGGACTGATCGTGATCGCCTACGATCCGGCCGGCGTCCGGGCCCTGACCGCCGTCCCCGCCGGACTGCCCGTCGTCGGGGTGGTCGAGACGCCCGCGAGCCCGCCCGCGGGCGACCGGCCCTGGGTGTGGACCGACGACCGCGAGGCCGCCTACCAGGCGACCCGGCATCTGCTCTCCCTCGGCCACGAGACCGTGCACTACGTGGCCATCCCGTCCAGCACCCGGCGCACCGGCGCCCGCACCACCGGCTGGCGCGAGGCGCTCAAGGAGGCCGGGGCTGCGCAACCCCGTCCCGTGCAGGGCAGTTGGGGTCCGGCGGGCGGTCACGCGGCGGGCCGCAGGCTCGCCCGGGACCCGGCCGTCACCGCGATCCTGTGCGGCAACGACGACCTCGCCCTCGGGGTGCTCCGCGCCCTGCACGAGGCAGGTCGGTCCGTCCCCGGCGAGGTCAGTGTGGCCGGGTTCGACGACGCACCGCACTCCGCCTACCTCACGCCGTCCCTGACGACGGTGCGACTGGACTTCACCGGCCTCGGCAGGTCCGCCTTCGCCCTGCTGCACGGGGCGCTGGAGGAGTCCGCGCAGATCGCCCCGCACCCCGTCTCCGTACCGGAGCTGGTGGTGCGGGAGAGCTCGGGGGCCGCGCCCGCCCGCCACTGAACACCCCTACGAGCCCCACGGATACGTCCCGCAGAAACGAGTCCTGCCTCCTGCACCACCTGCTCCGGAAAGGCACGTGATGATGAGAAGAGCTCTCCCTGCCCTGGCGCTGGCCTGCGCCCTCGGCCTGGCCGCCACCGCGTGCAGCGACCCCACCGCCGCCGACTCCGGCACGGACGCGAAGAAGTCCGCCGTCGACCCGACCGCCCGCCTCGACGGCGTACGGCTGACCATGTGGACGGCGCAGAACACCCTCAACGCGCCCCGCCAGGTCATCGACGCCTTCGAGAAGGCCACCGGCGCGAAGGTGGAGACCCAGGCGATCCCCGACCTCTACGAGCAGAACGTGCCGACCAAGCTCGCCTCCGGCGACCGCCCCGACCTGATGTTCTGGCAGCCGTCGATCTCCACCCTCCCGTTCGTCCAGCCACGGCAGAACCTCCTCACCCTGGACGGCGAGGAGTGGGTCTCCAAGCTCGGCGGCACCGAGAGGTCGCTCGGGGTCATCGACGGCAAGCGGTACGCGGCGATCGTCACCAGCCCCGCCATGCTCGGCGTCTACTACAACAAGGACGTCTTCCGGCGGGCCGGGCTGACCGAGAAGGACTTCCCGAAGTCGTACGACGAGCTGCTGGCGCTCGGTCACACCGTCAAGGACAAGGCCGGCACGGCCGCCTTCTACGAGGCCGGCGGCGACAAGTGGCCCCTGCAGTGGCAGATGCAGGTCCAGCTCACCGACCTCGACCAGCAGTGGTGGGCCGGCCTGAACGAGAACAAGGAGAAATGGACCGACCCGGTGGTCGTCGCCGCGATCAAGAAGTACAAGGAGAAACTGCTCGACGCGGGCCTCGCCCAGAAGAACTACCGCACCGGCACGTTCACAGGGCAGGCGGACGCACTGTGGAACGGTGACGTCGGCATGGTCCTCAACGTCACCTCCTTCCAGAGCCAGTTGCAGGCCAAGCACTCCACCGCGGAGATCGACTCGAAGATCGGCTGGTTCCCGGTCGCCAACTCCTCGGCCACCGGCCTGTACTCCCCCGACCAGACCAACGGGGTCGTCGCCTTCAAGACGGGTGACGAGAAGCGGCAGAACGCGGCCCGGCAGTTCCTCGCCTTCTGGCTCGGTCCCGACTACCCGGCCTACATCAAGGCGATGAAGATCCCGTCCGTGGAGCCGTCCGTGCCCACCCCCGACGGACTTCCACAGACGTCGAAGGCCCAGGTCGCGGCCCTGCCCAAGGCCATCGGGGTGTTCCAGGCCAAGGCGATCGTCGCCCCGGACACACATCTCTACCTCGCCGACATGATCTACGACAAGAAGAGTCCGCAGCAGGTCGCCCAGGCGATCCAGGACCAGTTCGCGCAGGTGGCCAAGGCCCAGGGCGCGCCCGGCTTCTAGACGACACGGGGCTTCCCATGGCGGACACAGCCATACGCACACACGAGCAGGCACCGACGGGCAGCGGACCGAAGCGGGTGGGACGGCTCCCGCGGGCCGCCGTGCACCACCCCTGGTGGTTCGCGCTCCCCGCGATCGCCGTCTTCGCGGGCTTCTTCCTGGTGCCGAACCTGCTCAACTTCTACTACCCGTTCACCGACTGGTCCTCCTACCACCCGGGCATCTCCTTCACCGGCCTCGACAACTTCCGGACCATCGCCGACGACGGCTCGCTGCTGCGCGCCATCCGCACGACCCTGCTGTACGCCGTGCTGGCCGCGCTGTTCCAGAACGGCTTCGGGCTGGCGCTGGCCCTGCTGCTGGAGGCCGACACCCGCTTCAACCGCTTCTTCCGCGCCGTCTTCTTCCTCCCGGTGCTCATCTCCGCGCTCGCCACCGGTTACGTCTTCCAGGCGCTGCTCGACCAGGACGGCGCCGTCAACTCGGTGCTGGGCACGGACATTCCGTGGCTGGGCTCGACCACCTGGACGCTGGTCCTGGTCACCGTCGTGCACGGCTGGAAGTGGATGGGCCTGTCCATGCTGATCTATCTGGCCGGGCTCAAGGGCATTCCCGGCGAGATGCTGGAGGCCGCGAAGTGCGACGGGGCGGGGCCCTGGCGGACCTTTCGGTCGGTGCGCTGGCCGATGCTCGCGCCGGCCCTCACCTTCAACGTGACGACGGCTCTGATCGGGTCGATGAACACCTTCGACATCGTGCAGGCCACGACGGGCGGCGGGCCCGCGGCCTCCACGGAGGTCTTCAACATCTACATGTTCCGGGTCTTCGGACAGGGCCTGTACGCCCAGGCCTCCGCGATGAGCCTCGTCCTGTTCCTGGTCGTGGTCGCCGTCGCGATCCCGCTGGTCGTCGGCCTGCGGCGAAGGGAGCAACTGCTGTGACCGCGCTGATGTGGCGCTACGGCCGCCCGGTCCTCGTCCTCCTCCTGGCCGGCCTCGCCGTCGGCGTGCCGCTGTGGCTGGTCGTCGTCACCTCGGCCAAGCCGCAGGCGGAGGCGCTCAGGCCGAACCTCGACCTGCCGCGGCACTGGCAGCCCGGCAGCAACTACGCGGACGCCCTCGGCGAGGGCGAGATGCTGCGCGGCTTCGTCAACTCGACGCTGGTCGTGGTGCCTTCGGTGGTCCTCGTCCTGGTCCTCGGAGCGGGCGCCGCCTGGGTCTTCGCCCGCCGCAGGTCCTGGCTCGTCTCGGCGGCCTACGCGCTGTGCGTGAGCGGGCTGCTGCTGCCGCCCGCGGTGATCACCATCGTGATGGAGCTGCGGCAGCTGGGGCTCGCGAACACCCGGCCCGGGATGATCGCCGTCTACACCGCGATGTACCTGTCCACGTCGATCTTCTTCATGACGGGGTTCATCCGCGCCATCCCGCTGGAGCTGGAGGAGGCGGCGCGGATCGACGGGGCGCGGCCGCTGCGGATCTTCCTGCGGATCATTCTTCCGCTGCTCAGGCCCGTGATCGCCACCGCGACGATCATGGTGATGCTGTACGCCTGGAGCGATGTCTTCTACTCCTTCTTCGTCCTCGGCGGCGGTGAGCGGGCCACCCTCCCGCTGAACCTCTACAAGGTCGCCTCCGCCCAGCTCTACCTCAACAACTGGCATCTCGTCTTCGCCTACGTCGTGGTGATGAGCCTGCCCATGGTCGCCGTGTTCCTGGTCGGCCAGCGAAAGATCGTGTCCGGAATCACCAATGGAGCCGTCAAATGACCGGAGGTCCAGCAGCGTGAGCCCCCGCACCGGTACGACACCCCGCATACGCACCCGTACGAGAACCGCCCTTGTCACCGCCGTACTTGGAGTCACCGCCATGGCAGGCACCCTCCCCGCAGCAGGCCCGGCGGCAGCCGCGGCCGACCCGCAGCGTCTCACCGTCGACCTCGCCGCCTCCGAGGGCCCGGTGCTGCGCGGCGCCAACGGCGCGCTGTACGGGCTCAGCGACGACGGTGTGCCCAGCGACGCCGCGCTGGAGCCGCTCAAGATCACCAGCATCTCGCAGAAACCGGAGGGCGGCGCCCAGCACCCCAACGGGGACGCGCTCTCCGTCTCCAAGTCGTTCTTCCGCACCGGCGGCGGCGAGATCAACGTCATGATGCAGGACATCTACGCCAAGTGGCCGTACGAGGACCTCGGCATCGACGACTACCTCCCCAAGGTCGACAAGATCGTCAAGGAGGTGTCGGCCGACCCGAACAGCGACCGCTTCGTCTACATCCCGTTCAACGAGCCCGACTGGATCTGGTACGACATCGGCGTCGCCGACCAGGCGCAGTACGAGGTGAACCGCGACCGGTTCTTCAGGGACTGGAAGACGGTGTACCAGCGGATCCGCGCCATCGACCCCGACGCGAGGATCGCCGGCCCCAACGAGACGGGCTACCACACCCGGCTGATGACCGACTTCCTCACGTTCGCCAAGCGGGAGAACGTCCTGCCCCAGGTGCTGACCTGGCACGAGTTGAGTTCCAGCTCGCTCCGGGACTTCCAGGCGCACTACGACGACTACCGTTCCATCGAGCGTCGGTTGGGCATCGCACCGCTGAAGATCAGCATCGACGAGTACGCCAACCGGCGTGACCTGTCGGTGCCGGGCCAACTCGTGCAGTGGGTCTCGATGTTCGAGCGGAACAAGGTGTACGCCAACCAGGCCTACTGGGACGCGGCCGGCAACCTGGACGGCAACGTGGTGCGCACCAACATTCCCAACGGCGGCTGGTGGTTCTTCCGTTGGTACGCCGGACTGACCGGCGACACCGTGAAGGTCACCCCGCCGCACGCCGACACCATCGACACCCTCCAGGGCCTGGCCTCGCTGGACGCCTCGCGCCGCCAGGCCCAGGTGCTGCTCGGCGGCTCGGACGGCGACTCGGACGTCGTGCTGCGCAACGTCCCCCGGTCCGTCTTCGGCCGTACGGTCACCGCGACCGTCGCCGAGGCCGCCTGGTCCGGCTACGAGGGGCAGCACGCCGCCCCGCAGGTCCTCGCCCGGACCAGGCTCAAGGTGGCTGACGACGGTTCGGTGACCGTACCGCTGCGCGGCGGCCACAAGATGTCCGCGTACCGGATCGTGCTCACCCCGGGCGGCGCCGGCGCCCCGTCCCCCGCCGCGGTCCCCTGGTCGGCGTCGTACGAGGCCGAGGACGCGGCCGTCACCGGCGGCCAGATCTACACCCAGGGAACGGTGAGCAACGCCAACGGCTACGCGGCCTCCGGCACCAAGGACGTGGGCTCCCTCAACACCCCTGGCAGCAAAGTGGACTTCACCGTGACGGTCCCGGCGGACGGGACGTACGACCTGGCCGTCCTGTACGGCAACCAGTCCGGCGCTCCCGCGACGCAGAAGCTGTCCGTCGACGGCGCGGCCCCGGTGACGGTGACGTATCCCTCCACGGAGAACTGGACCTACCGCGCCAAGAAGGACCTCGGCGTGGAACTGTCGGCCGGCACGCATGAACTGACCCTCGCCAAGGGCGACGCCGAGGTCACCCTCGACCGCATCGACCTGACCGCGCGCACGGGCGCCCCCTCGGCGTCCTACGAGGCGACGCTCGCGGACATCAGCGGCAGGCCGTCGTACGACTACTCCTCGTCGGCCGGCGTGGGCACGGGCGCCCTCGTCCTGCGCCGGGGCGACAGGGCCGTCTTCGACGTGTACGCCCCGCGCGACGGCTACTACACGGTGGTGCCGCGATCCTCGGCGCCGGTGCAACTCGCCCTGCACGGCGAGAAGGTGACGGCGGCGCCGAGCAGGCCGCTGCGGCTCTACCTGGTGGCTGGCAACAACCGTGTGGCGCTGACCGCCGGACACGCGGCCGTCCGGTCCCTCGACGTCTCGGGCGCGGGCTCGACCACCGGCGTCCTCTCCTACGAGGCCGCGTCCGCCGCCCTCGCGGGAGGGGCGAAGCTCGTCGACTCCGCGCACGCCTCCGGCGGCTCCTACATCGGCGATCTCGGCAACGACCCTGCCAGCACCGCCCAGTTCACGGTGCAGGCGCCCGAGTCCGGCCGCTACGTCCTGGTCGTGTACTACGCGCACAACGACCGCCGTGACAACGGCCACGCCTACAACACCGACATCATGTCCCGTACGGCGGACATCACGGTGGGCGCCGCAGCACCGCGGAAGGTCACCTTCAAGAACACCTGGAGCGTGAACGACTACTGGACACTGGGCGTACCCGTCTCCCTGAAGAAGGGCGCCAACAGCGTGACCTTCGCCAACGCGAACGCGTGGGCCCCGAACATCGACCGCATCGAACTGGGCCGCGTCGTCCGCCAGTCGTAGTCCGATGTGCGCGGCTGATCCCGGGGCGCCCGCGGCGTCCCGGGATCAGCGGCCGACGCCGATGAGTCCCGTCAGATAGCGCCACAGGGAGGAGCGCTGACGGACGGCCGGATCCGGCAGCACCGCCTCCGCCGACTCGGCCGGATCCGCGTCCGGTGCGTCCGCCGACGGCTGCTCCGGCATCGCGGCCAGTTCGTACCGTACGGGAAGTGAGCGCAGGCCCCGCATGAACGGCGAGGAGCGCCACGGCAGTTGGTCGACGGGGAGGGCGAGCTCCAGGTCGGAGAACCGCTCGAACAGCCGGCCCACACCGACCGCGGCGACCGTCGAGGCGAGTTCGCGCGCCGGGCACTGGCGGCGGCCCGCGCCCCACGACAGATGTGCCGGGTGCTGACCGTGGTGCTCGGGCACACGTTGTCGGCGAAGAGCGGGTCGGCGTGCGCCGCCGCGGAGGAGACCCACACCGGATCGCCCGCCCGGATCGTGTAGTTGCCGAGCGGGGTGTCCTCGGCCGCGAACCGCGGCACGAAGTTCACCAGCGGCGGCTTGCGCATCACCACCCGGTTCATGCTCTCCCTGACCATCCCGGCCGACAGACTGGCCCGCACGCCGCCCTCACCCGAGATGACCTCGACCACCGTGTTGGAGATGAGGATGCCGACGTGGTCGGACGTCATGCCCAACAGCATGAACAGCTCACGGGCCAGTTCGTCGAGCGACAGCTCCGGGTGCGCGGCCAGCAGGTAGGAGGGGAAGTCCTCGCCCGGCTTCTCCAGCTTCACCGCCGCGAGTTCGGCCAGCGCCGCCAGCAGCCGCTCCAGCGCGGGCTCCGCGTCCGGACCGGCGTCCAGCACCCGCCACATGTCCATCAGCGCGTCGTCGCCCTGGGAGCCGGGGAAGCCGAGCAGATGGCTGGCCACCATCAGCGGCAGCGGACGGGAGAACTGGGCGGACAGATCCGCCAGACCCGTGCCGCCGGCCTGCCCCACCAGGCTGATCAGTTCGTCGGCGTAGGCGGCGACGGCCGTCTTCAGCCGCTTCGCCTGGGCGTGACGCGGGTCCTGGAACGGTTTGAGAGCCGCGTCCCACGCCGTCCGCAACGGCCGGTAGCCGGGCCCGCCCTGGATCAGTACGTGGTTGACCTCCAGGGACGGCCCGAGCGGCCAGTCGGCCGGCACCCTGCCCTCCGAGCGGGCCCGCCAGTTTTCCAGCCCCTTCGGCCAGTCGGCGTCGTCCTGGAGCACGTCGAGCGCCTCGCGGTAGCCCAGGACCAACCAGGCGGGCACGCCCAGGAGATCGACCGGAGCGACCGGGCCGTGCTGCTGGCGCAGCCTCTCGTACACGAGTGAGGGCCGCGTCTCGTAGTCCCGGGTCAGCAGCGGTTGCGGAGTCATCGTCTCCAACCGCGCGCCGTCCAGGTCCACGGATGCGCCGTCGCCCACCTGGGATTCCATGCTCTGCCGCCCCTCCGACACTCCCCGTACCGGCGCGTTTTCATGAGGTAGCCGGAACCGGGGGGACCATATCCCAGACCACGCCTGCGGTGAACCGCGGGGGCAGGCCTCGGGGGATCCGGCGTCGTCGACCTGCGCCGTGTCCCGGCGCCCGGTCTGCTTCTACAGTGCGGGTATGGAGATCAGGTGCTCTCAATGCCAGGGGTTCGACCTGGAACCGGGGTTCGTCGAGGACTCCGGCGACCACTCCCGGGGATACGCGCGGTGGATCCCCGGCCCGCTGCAGCGGGGGGTTCTGGGCGGAGCCAAGCGCTTCGGCCGGCCGCGCTTCCAGATAGACGCCCACCGCTGCCGCGCCTGCGGCCACTTGGAGCTCTTCGCCCCGCATGAGGTGTGAGGGGAGTCAGGTGTACGGGGAGTGAGCTGCGCGGGGAGTGAGCTGCGCGGGGCGACACGCGGCGGGGGCCTGAGGGGGCCCGTCCCCGCCGCGTGTTCCATGTGCAAAGGCAATGACGGCGGCCTCGGGGTCAGGCGGGTTGTGGTGTGAAGCGTCGGTGTCCCTTGCGGTCGTAGTACCTCGTCATCGCGAAGCCGAAGAGCAGGGCGAGCGCCGCGCCGATCGCGATCATGATCCAGGAGCGGGTGAGTCCGGCGTCCCCGCGGGCGTCGAAGAAGAGGATGGCGCGCACGCCGTCGCTGAGCTGGCGCATGGGCTCGAAGTGCGACAGGAAGCGGTAGAAGTCGGGGATCGCCTGCAGCGGGACCGTGGCGCCCGAGGACGGCAGGCCCAGGACGATGAACACGAACATGGACACCAACTGGCCGATTCCGCCGAAGGCGGCGTTGATGGCCTGTACGCCCAGGCCGACGGCGAGCGTCGCGCAGTAGGAGAACACCCACAACAGGGGCAGATGGGACGCGTCCATGCCGAGGACGGCCACGCAGGCGAGCATCACCAGTGAGGCGCTGAGGAGCGAGATGCCCGCGGTCATGCCCATCTTCAACAGCAGCGTCTGCGTGCGGTTGATCGGCACGGTCGGGCGGCGGGTGTGCCAGGGGCCGATCTCGTTGTCGGCGTAGCCGAGGGCGGTGTCGACGCCGTTGCTGATCACGTTGCCGCCCATGAAGCCGGCCAGGACGAGCAGCAGGGTGTAGTAGAAGGCGGTCAGGCCGAGACCGCTGTGGGCGCCGATGGGGTGACCGACCTGGGTGACGACGTCCACCGGGTCGGCGAGCAGCAGTCGCGTGGTGGAGTTCGCCCGGGTGCCGACGCCTGTCGTGAGTTGCTTGCCGACGGTCCGCGACACCTGGTGCGCCGCCTTCGTCGTGATCTGGGAGGCGAGGGAGGAACCCAGGCTGCCCTTGCCGGGGTTGGTGAGCACGGTGAGCACCGGCTTCTGGGTGGCGCCGGTCGTGCTGAGAGCGGTGACGGAGGCGGTGAAGTCGGCGGGAATGACGAGTGCGCCGTAGACCTTGCCGGAGTCGAGCTGTTCCTGGGCCCGGGCGCGGGTGAGCGTACGCCATTCGGCCTTGCCGCCGGCCGTGTCGGCGGCGATCGCGGCGGCGACCTGGGTGCCCAGGTTCTGCTGCTGTCCGGCGGGCGGCTTGCCGGTGTCGCTGTTGACGAGGGCGATGGGCAGGTCGCGCAGGTCCTGGTTGGGGTTGACGATCCCGCCCATGTAGAGCAGGGACAGCAGCAGGGCGAGCAGTCCCGTGAGGATCGTGGGGACCAACCACAGTTTGGGGCGGCGCAGCAGCACGGCGGCACTGGCCTGAGGGGTGGTGGACTCGGCCATGGTTCTCCGTGAGTTCCGGGCTGTGCGAGTGACGAACAGCGAATGACAACGGCTGCACGAGCGATCCTGCCGACCGCACGAGTCGCCAGGATGGGGCGTGGGCCGACGCAAGCTGCCGCACGCCCCGCCTTCCTCCCCCCGTTGCAGTACAAGGGGAGGCTACGCTCCTGGGCGCTCCCGCACGCATCCGCTCGAAGAACACCGGATTGCGAGCGTCCACGACCGCGACCTACGACCGGAACGGCCGCGTTCGTGCGGGTGACGCCGGCTATGCGCCGCGCCGGAACCGGGCGGCCTTGCGCGCCTCCGCCATCTGGCGGGTCTCGGCGGACCGGCGGGACCCGCCACCGCCTCCACCGGCCTGCCCCGGGCGGGTGCCCAGACCTCGGAAGAGTGCGCCGCCGCGCTTCGGGCGCTCCGCGACCGGCGCGCTTCCGTCGACGGGGACGCCGGAGGGAGCCTGCGCGCCGGTGATGCGGCTCAGCTCGGCCTCGCCGGAGCGGACCCGGGTGATCTGCGGCCTGATACCCGCCTCGGACAGCAGACGGGCCATGTCCCGGCGCTGGTCGGGCAGGACGAGCGTGACGACACTGCCGGACTCCCCGGCGCGGGCGGTACGGCCGCCGCGGTGCAGGTAGTCCTTGTGGTCGCCGGGCGGGTCGACGTTGACGACGAGGTCGAGGGCGTCGACGTGGATGCCTCGGGCCGCGACATCGGTGGCCACCAGGACCGTGACGTGACCGTCCTTGAACTGGTCCAGGGTGCGGCTGCGCTGGGGCTGGGACTTGCCGCCGTGCAACGCCGCGGCCCTGACGCCGCTGCTCAACAGGTGCCTGGTGAACCGGTCGACAGCGTGCTTGGTGTCCAGGAACATGAGCACGCGCCCGTCGCGGGCGGCGATCTCGGTGGCGGTGGCGTACTTGTCGGCGCCGTGCACCTCGAGCACGTGATGCTCCATCGTGGTGACCGCGCCCGCCGAGGGGTCGACCGAGTGGACCACCGGGTCGTGGAGGTAACGCCGGACGACGAGGTCGATGTTGCTGTCGAGTGTGGCCGAGAACAGCATGCGCTGACCGTCGGGGCGTACCTGGTCGAGCAGTTCGGTGACCTGAGGCATGAAGCCCATGTCGGCCATCTGGTCCGCTTCGTCCAGAACGGTGATGCTCACTCGGTCCAGGCGGCAGTCCTTGCGCTCGACGAGGTCCGCGAGACGGCCCGGAGTCGCGACGACCACCTCGGCGCCGGCTCGCAGCGCGCCGGCCTGCCTGCCGATCGACAGGCCGCCGACCACGGTGGCCAGCCGCAACCGCAGCAACTCGGCGTACGGGGCGAGCGCATCGGCGACCTGCTGGGCGAGTTCGCGCGTGGGGACAAGGACCAGGGCCAGCGGCTTCCGTGACTCGGCGCGTCGCCCGGCCGTGCGCACGAGGAGCGCCAGACCGAAGGCGAGCGTCTTGCCCGAGCCTGTGCGCCCCCGGCCCAGGACGTCGCGCCCTGCGAGGGCGTTCGGCAACGTGGCCGCCTGGATCGGAAACGGCTCGTGCAGGCCGCGGCCGGTGAGCATCTTCAGCAACTCGGCCGGCATGTCCAGCTCACCGAAGGTCGCAGCCGGGGGGAGGGCGGGAGTGGCGGTGACCGGCAGCGCGAACTCCGCCGGTGCCGGTGCTGTGGGACGGTCATTCGTGCGAACTGAACGGCTCATGGAGAACCTTCCTCGACGGGGGCACGCATCGAGGAATTCCCGACGGAAACGAGCCGGATGAATTGCAAGAACGAGCCGAAAATAAGACGGAGGGAATACTGACCGGAATGCGGAACGCAGCAAGCTGGGGCCCGCCCCATGGGCGGACCCCAGCTACTTCATGCGCTTCGGCGTCAGGCGGGAGTGATGTTCTCCGCCTGCGGGCCCTTCTGACCCTGCGTGACGTCGAAGTTCACCTTCTGGCCTTCCTGGAGCTCACGGAAGCCCTGAGCGGCGATGTTCGAGTAGTGAGCGAAGACGTCGGGGCCGCCGCCGTCCTGCTCGATGAAGCCGAAGCCCTTTTCCGAGTTGAACCACTTGACGGTGCCAGTAGCCATGTCATATCTCCTTCGGGGCAGTGCCCAGGGGCCCACACCGTGTGGACCCGTGTGTTGCCACAATGACCCCGTCCGGATAAGCACCGGAGATACAAAAATGCCCGACGACATATAGCCGCCGAGGCACTTGAAGTTTCGGGAACCACAACTGCAACTGACGTCAAGCCTAGCACGGCACATACATTCGCACCACCTTTCGCGCGCGCCCGAAAGGTTAATTTTTAGATTACACAAGGTGCGGCAATGAAGAATGAGGTCGACCGCGCAACCCCGCCGGCCGGCTAGGCGAGGAAGCTCAACCGAACCTTGCGCTCCGGATTGTCACGGTTCGTATCCACCAGACACACCGACTGCCACGTCCCCAGTTCGAGCCTGCCGCCCACGACCGGCAAGGTCGCGTGGGGCGGGACGAGGGCCGGGAGGACGTGGTCGCGACCGTGGCCCGCGCTGCCGTGACGGTGCTGCCAGCGGTCGTCGGCGGGAAGCAGCGTGTGCAGCGCGGCCAGGAGGTCGTCGTCGCTGCCGGCGCCCGTCTCGATGATCGCGATGCCTGCCGTGGCGTGCGGCACGAAGAGATTCAGGAGACCGTCGCGGCCGTCGGCCACGTCACGGAGGAACGCCTCACAGTCCCCGGTGAGGTCGACAACCCTCTCCCGCGAACCGGAGGCGACGTGCAGAACTCGGGTGGTGAACGCATCTGACATAGCCCCATCCTGACCCATACGCCGCGTTCCACACCCGACCGGCCGCCCACTGTGCGATACCGGGGGTCCGATCTGCGAGACGGCCGTTGACCGTGGGCATGCAACCTGGCTACGTTCAACCGCATGTTGCGTTCAGCCCTGCTCACCACGCGCGGTCATATCGACCTGCTGCGGGTGGCCTCCGCCGCGTGTCGTCGCGGCCGCTGACGCCCTCTCAGCCTCTCGTTACACCTCTCGCACCACCCTTCCCCCTCGCCTTCGCCCGCCCCGCCCGCACGTCCGGTCGCACCTGAGCCGACCGTGACACGGCGGCGCCGAGGTGCGCCCGCCCGTCCCCCACCGGCCGCCGTTCCTCCCCCGTGGAGCCCCCATGAGCATCAGCCATGCCCCACCCGAATCGTCAGAGCCGGATATTTCCCCTATATCCGCTGCATCTGCTCCATCTGCTGCGCCCGCCGTCTCTGCCGCGTCTGCTGTACCCGAACGGAAGGACCACGAGGCCGACCTCGACCTCGAACCCATCGTCCCCCGTTCCTCCCGCCGCACCCGCGTACCCCGCTGGCTGCGCCGGACCACCGGGCCGGTCGTGCTGCTCCTGCTGTGGCAACTCCTCAGCAGCACAGGCGTGTTGACCTCCGACGTCCTCGCCTCACCCGGCCGCATCGCTCAGGTCGCCGGTGATCTCGTCTCCGACGGCTCCCTGCCCTCGGCCATGGGCACCTCGCTCCAGCGGGTGGCAGCCGGACTGCTCCTGGGCACCGTCGTCGGCACCGGACTCGCCCTGGTCGCCGGGCTGTTCCGGATCGGCGAAGACCTCGTCGACGCCCCGGTGCAGATGCTGCGGACCGTGCCGTTCGTCGGCCTCATCCCGCTGTTCATCATCTGGTTCGGCATCGGCGAGGCCCCCAAGATCGCCATCATCACGCTCGGGGTGACCTTCCCGCTCTACCTCAACGTATATGCCGGAATCCGGGGCGTGGACGCTCAGTTGATCGAGGCCGGGGAGTCGCTCGGGCTGTCGCGTCGGGGCCTGGTACGGCACGTGATCCTTCCCGGCGCGCTGCCGGGCGCGATGACCGGCCTGCGCTACTCGCTCGGGATCGCCTGGCTCGCGCTGGTCTTCGCCGAGCAGATCAACGCCGACTCCGGCATCGGCTTTCTGATGGTGCAGGCGCGGGACTTCCTGCGCACCGACGTGATCGTGGTCTGCCTCATCGTCTACGCCTTCCTCGGCCTCCTCGCCGACTTCGTCGTCCGAACCCTCGAAAGGCTGCTGCTGCAATGGCGACCGACGTTCACCGGCCGATGACCCCCCAGCCGAGCCGGACGTCACAGACGTCCCAACCGTCCCAGAGCTCCGAGGCCTCCCCGATCTCCGCGGACTCGCCGACGCCCGCCTCCGCGCCCGATGCCTCGCCGGTGCCCCGCGCGATCCGCGCGCCGCAGGCGGTCCGTGTCGAGGGGCTGACCCGGTCCTTCGACGGCCGCGCCGTCATCGACGACCTCCGACTCGACATCCGTCCGGGCGAGTTCGTGGCGCTGCTGGGCCGCAGCGGCTGCGGCAAGTCCACGCTGTTGCGCATCCTCGCCGGGCTCGACCGCGACATCGAGGGCACAGTACTGGTGCCGCGCCGCAAGGCCGTCGCCTTCCAGTCACCGCGGCTCATGCCGTGGAAGAAGGTGTGGCGCAACGTGCTCCTCGGACTGCCGGGCCGACCCGAGCGCCCCGTCGCCGACAAGGCCCTGGACGAGGTGGGGCTCGGGCACCGGTCCGACGCCTGGCCGAAGACCCTCTCCGGCGGCGAGGCCCAGCGCGCCTCCCTGGCCCGGGCCCTGGTACGCGAGCCCGATCTGTTGCTGCTCGACGAGCCGTTCGGCGCGCTCGACGCGCTCACCCGCATCAAGGCCCAGCACCTGGTGGGCGAGTTGTGGCAGCGCCGCGGCTGCGCCGTGCTGCTCGTCACGCACGACGTCGAGGAGGCGGTGCTGCTGGCCGACCGGGTCCTGGTGATGGACGACGGGATCATCGCGCACGAGCAGCAGATCGACCTCGACCGCCCCCGCGACATCGCCGACCCCCGGTTCGCGGAACTGCGCGCCGGCCTGCTGCGCCGCCTCGGCGTGGCCCCGACGGCCGCCGAAGCCGCCTGACACCCCGGCTCACCCTCCCTCCCCTCCCCTCCATTGCCCTCCCCACCCGCTCCCCTCCCCCACCCCGGCCACTGCTTGCTCTGCCCCCACTCCTCGCCCCGCCGCCCTCGCACTCCCTCGGAACGGACCCCCATGCGACGACGCCTCGTCCCCGCCGCTGCGCTTCTCCCTCTCGCCCTCCTGCTCACCGCCTGCGGCGGGAACTCGTCCGCCGGCACGGGCGCCGGCGGCGGCACCGACGGCAAGGGCTCTCTCACACTCGACGTCGGAGACCAGAAGGGTGGTTCTGAAGCCATCCTGCGGGCCGCCGGAGAGTTGAAGAACCTCGACTACAAGATCAAGTGGTCCACGTTCACCTCCGGTCCGCCCCTCCTGGAGGCCGTCAACGCCGGGGCCGTCGACATCGGCGGCGTCGGCAACACCCCGCCCGTCTTCGCGGCCGGCGCCGACTCGAAGATCACGGTCGTGTCCGCCTTCCACGGCGCCTCCAAGGGCGACGCCGTGCTGGTGCCGAACGACTCCAAGCTGACGAAGACCGCGCAGCTCAAGGGCAGGTCGATCGCCGTGGCGCAGGGCTCCTCCGCGCACTACCAGCTGGTGGCCTCCCTCGAGGCGGCCGGTCTGACGCTGAGCGACGTGAAGGTCAAGTACCTCCAGCCGGCCGACGCGCTCGCCGCGTTCACCTCCGGCAAGGTCGACGCGTGGGCGGTGTGGGACCCGTACACCTCGCAGGTGTTGCAGGCGGAGAAGGGCAGGGTGCTGACCACCGGCGAAGGGGTCACCAACGGGCTCACCTTCCAGGTGGCCGCGCCCTCCGCGCTGAAGGACGGCAAGAAGGCCGCCGCCATCAAGGACTATCTGGACCGGCTGCGGCGTGCAACGGCGTGGGTGTACGACCACCAGGAGGAGTGGGCCAAGGTGTGGGCGAAGGACACCGGGCTGCCGTACGAGGTGGCGCTGGCCTCGGTGAGGCGGACGAACTCCACACGGATCTCGGTGGCGGTCGACAAGCCGCTGATCGCCTCCGAGCAGCAGATCGCCGACACCTTCACCGAGCTGAAGCTCATCCCTCGCAAGGTGGACTTCGCGGCCTTCGTGGACCCGCGCTACAACGACGACCTGCCGCCGTCCACCACTCCCGGTCGCGTGTCCTCGTAATCACACCCGACGGCACGGCCGCTCCGGGAAGATCCACGCTCACCCTTCCGTTGGTAGAAGCGTGAACAACTTGCGTGAGGTCGAGGTGGTCGTCATAGGCGCCGGTCAGGCAGGTCTGGCCGGCGCCTACCATCTGCGGCGCACCGGTTTCGAGCCGGAGCGCGACTTCGTGGTGCTCGACCACTCCCCCGCTCCGGGCGGCGCCTGGCAGTTCCGGTGGCCCTCGCTGACGTACGGCAAGGTGCACGGAATGCACGCGCTGCCGGGCATGGAGCTGACGGGCGCGGATCCCGACCGCCCGTCCTCCGAGGTCGTCGCCGAGTACTTCGACGCCTACGAGCGCACCTTCGACCTGCGCGTACGGCGGCCGGTCGACGTGACGGCCGTACGGGAGGGCACGGGCGGGCGGCTGCTCGTCGAGACCTCCGACGGCACCTGGTCCACGCGGGCCGTGATCAACGCCACCGGTACCTGGGACCGGCCGTTCTGGCCGCGCTATCCCGGTCAGGAGACCTTCCGCGGACGCCAGTTGCACACCGCTCAGTACCCGGGTCCCGAGGCGTTCGCCGGACTGCGGGTGATCGTGGTGGGCGGCGGTGCGTCCGGTACGCAGCACCTGCTGGAGATCGCGCCGTACGCGGCCGACACCACGTGGGTGACGCGCCGGCCTCCCGTCTTTCGCGAGGGACCCTTCGACGAGGGTGCGGGCCGTGCGGCGGTCGCGCTCGTGGAGGAGCGGGTGCGGCAGGGGCTGCCGCCCAAGAGCGTGGTGTCCGTGACGGGGTTGCCGCTCACCGACGCGATCCGGCAGGGCCTGGCCGACGAGGTGCTGGACCGTCTGCCCATGTTCGACCGGATCACTCCGGACGGCGTGGAGTGGGCCGACGGGCGACGCGTGGACGCCGACGTCATCCTGTGGGCGACCGGCTTCCGGGCCGCCGTCGACCATCTCGCGCCGCTGCGGCTGCGTGAGCCGGGCGGCGGGATCCGGGTCGAGGGCACGCGTGCGGTCGCCGATCCGCGCATCCACCTGGTCGGCTACGGGCCGTCGGCCAGCACCATCGGCGCCAACCGGGCCGGACGCGCGGCCGTCCGGGACATCAGGCGGCTGCTCGCCGAAGAGACCGTCGCCGCCTGACGCCCCGCCAGGTCACTTCGCCGCCGCCGACGTGCTCTTCTGGGCCTTCTGGTTCCGGTTGAACTCGGCGACGTTGCGCTGGTGCTCCGCATAGCTCGCCGTGAAGCGGGTGTCGCCCGGCTTGACCGTGACGAAGTACAGCCAGTCGCCCGGGGTGGGGTTGATCGCGGCACGCATGGCCTCCTCGCCCGGGTTGTCGATCGGGGTCGGCGGCAGGCCCATCCGCTGGTAGGAGTTGTAGGGGCTCTGGATGCGGGTGTCGTTCTGCGTCGTCCTGAGCGTGGAGCGGTTCAGCGCGTAGTTGATGGTGGAGTCCATCTGCAACGGCATCCCGCGCTCCAGGCGGTTGAACACGACCCGGGCCACCTTGCCCATGTCCGCCTTGGTGGCGGCCTCTGCCTGGACGAGGCTGGCGATGGTGACCGCCTGATAGACGTTCATGGCGTTGCGCTGGGCGCCGGCCGCGATCGGCGCCCCGTTGAACTTCTTGTTCGCCGTGTCGACCATGTGCGACAGCACCGTCTGCGGCGTCGCCTTCTCGCCCAGCGGATACGTCGCCGGGAAGAGGTAGCCCTCCGGGTTCCCCTCGGCGTCGTTCGGCAGCTTGAGTCCGGCCTTCGGCAGTGTCCCCCGGGTGGTGCCGGACGGCAGGGCGAGCGCCTTGTCGACGGCCTCGTAGATCTGGCTCGCGCGCCAGCCCTCCGGGATGGCGAGGGCCGTCGGCTTCGGCTCCTGGTCCTTCGATCGCTCCAGGCTCAGCAGCGGCACCGCCACGGCGGCGCCGGCCACGACGGCTCCGGTCGCGATGAGGACGAGACGGCCGCGGCGCGTCAGTCGAATCATGGTCCGTGGCGGAGTGTTCTTACGCATGCGGGCACGGTAACCCCCATATCGTCATAAACTCGGCATAACTTGCCATACTTTCATCTTGTCGGCTCCAGGTGGGCGTCTCGTCGCACGAGGGCCGCATACCGCCCGTCGCGCTCCAACAGTTCGTCGTGCGTGCCCCGTTCGGCCACCTGGCCGGAGTCCAGGACCACGATCTGGTCGGCACCCCGAATGGTGGACAGCCGGTGGGCGATGGTGAGGGTGGTGCGGTTCGCCGAGAGCGCGTCGATGGCCTCCTGGACGGCCCGTTCCGTACGGGTGTCCAGGGCGCTGGTCGCCTCGTCGAGGATGAGTACCGGCGGGTCGCGCAGGATGGTGCGGGCGATGGCCAGCCGCTGCTTCTCACCGCCGGAGAACCGGTGGCCGCGCTCGCCGACGACCGTGTCGTAGCCGTCCGGCAGGGCGGCGATGTGGTCGTGGATCTGCGCCGCCCGCGCCGCCGCGTGCAGTTCCTCGTCGGTGGCGTCCGGCTTGGCGAAGCGCAGGTTGTCGGCGACGGTGGCGTGGAAGAGGTACGTCTCCTGCGAGACGACGCCGACCGCGCGGGCCAGGGTGTCGAAGTCGAGGTCGCGGACGTCGACGCCGTCGAGGGTGACCCGGCCGCCGGTCACGTCGTACAGGCGCGGCACCAGGTAGCCCAGCGTGGACTTGCCGGCTCCGGTCGGGCCGACCACGGCGAGGCTGCTGCCGGCGGGGACGGTGACGTCGATGCCGTCGAGGACGGGCCGGACCGCCTTCTCGTCGTCGTTGTCGTAGCGGAAGGCGACCTTCTCGAAGCGCACCTCGCCCTTGATCTGGTCGAGGTGGACCGGGTTGTCGCGCTCGGTGATGTCGACGGGGAGGTCGAGGTACTCGAAGATGCGCTGGAAGAGCGCGAGGGAGGTCTGGATCTGCACGCCGGTCGCCAGCAGGCTGACGGCGGGGCGGAACAGGCCCTGCTGGAGCGAGACGAAGGCGACGATGGTGCCGAGGGAGACGTCGGGACCGCCGAGCTGGAGGGTCACGCCCGCGGCCCAGTAGATGACGGCCGGCATGGCGGACATGACGATCCCGATCACGGCCATCCGCCAGCGGCCGGCCATGCTGGACCGCACTTCGAGGTCGACGAGCTGCTCGGACTCCTCGGAGAAGGACCGTGTGAGGGAGTCGGAGCGGCCCATCGTGCGGCCGAGCAGGATGCCGCTGACCGACAGCGACTCGGTGACCGTGGCGGCCATCGCGGCCATCTGCTTCTGACGCTGCGTGGTGATCTTCTTGCGTTCGTTGCCGACGCGGCGGCTGATCCACACGAAGACCGGCAGCAGGAGCAGGGAGACGACCGTCAGCCGCCAGTCGAGGGCGACCATCGCGATGATCGTGGCGACCACGCTGGTGAAGTTGGAGACCAGCGAGGTGGCGGTGGAGGTGACGGTGGCCTGCATGCCGCCGATGTCGTTGGCGATGCGGGACTGCACCTCGCCGGTACGCGTGCGCGTGAAGAAGGCGAGGGACATGCGCTGCAGGCGTCCGTAGACGGCCGTGCGCAGGTCGTGCATGACGCGCTGGCCGACCGTCGTCGAGATCAGCGTCTGCAGGACGCCGAACACGCCGCCGAGGACGGCGCTGAGGATCATGCCGAGGGCGAGCAGGCTGAGCAGGCCCGTGCGCCCCTGCGGGATGGCGACGTCCAGCGTCTCCTTCAGCAGGAACGGCGTGGCCACGGTGACCAGCGACGAGGCGGCGACCAGCACGCCGACGACCGCGAGGCGGGCACGGTAGGGCTTGAAGAGGGTGAGGATGCGGCGCACCTGCCGGGGTTGATCGGTCGAGGTGCCGGGCGAAGGGGTCCAGTCGATGTGGTCGCGGGGCATGGCTCCTACGGAGGGTGAGACGGTGAGGACTGACGGAGCATAGCTCATTGTTACCTATACTCACAATGAACGGCGTCCTGATATTGTTCCCGTATGACCACCCCGGATTCCGACGGCCTCCTCGCCGAGCAACTGCTGCGGCTCACCCGCCGGGTGCACCGCATCCAGAAGCGTCACCTGGAGCAGCGCGGGCTGGGCGTCACCCCGGCCCAGGCCCGGCTGCTGCGCACTCTCGCGCACTGCGACGCACCGCCGCGCATGGCCGACCTCGCCGAGCGGCTGGAGGTGGTGCCCCGGGCCGTGACGACCCTGGTCGACGGACTGGAGGCGAGCGGGAAGGTGCGCCGGGTGCCCGATCCCACCAACCGGCGGGTGATCCGGATCGAACTCACAGAGGACGGCGGCGAGGCGCTGCGGGAGCTGCGCGGTGCGCGGGTGTCCGCCGCGAAGGAGATTCTGGATCCGCTGACGGACCTGGAACGCCAGGTGCTGGGCGGGTTGCTCGACGCCCTGGTGGACGGGACGCCGGAGCGGGAGCGGACGCCGGGGCGGGAGCAGGGGCGGGGACATGAGCAGGAGCCCGGGCGGGCCTGCTGAACGACGTGACGGGCCGTGGCCGCCCCTCCGTATTGCGGGAGGGGCGGCCACGGCCCGTTGCGGTGTCGCTGTACGTCAGCCGGTCTCGGGGGCCGTCTCCTTGGCCAGCGGAGCGGGAACCACAGCCACGGGCCCGGTCGTTTCCGGGTTTTCGGCGCCCTCGGGCTGCGCGGGAGCTGTCGGCCCTTCCTCCGCCGCGGCGACGTCCTCGCCGTCCAGGACCTTCTTGGCCCGCTCCAGGTCCAGCGCGCCCTCCCAGCGGGAGACGGCGAACACCGCCACGCAGTTGCCGAGGAGGTTGGTGACGACGCGCATCGAGTCCATGATGCGGTCCACGCCCAGCAGCAGGGCCACCGCCCCGGCGGGGATGGCCCCCAGCGAGGAGGCCGTCGCGGACAGGGCGAGGAAGGCCGAGCCGGGGATGCCGGCCATGCCCTTGCTGGTCAGCATGAGGACCAGGACCACGGTGATCTGCTGCCCCAGGCTGAGGTCCACGCCGACCGCCTGGGCGATGAACAGCGTGCCGATGGACAGGTAGAGCGAGGCGCCGTCGAGGTTGAAGGAGTAGCCCGTCGGCAGCACCAGGCCGACGGCGTCGTCGCGGGCGCCGGCCTTGCGCAGCTTCTGCATCACGCGCGGCATGACGGACTCGGTGGAGGCGGTGCCGAGCGCAAGGAGCATCTCCTCGCGGATGTAGCGCAGGAACTTCCACAGGCTCAGCCCGGTGACCAGCCGCAGGGCGACGGCGAGCAGCGCGATGAACAGGGCCGCCGCCGCGTAGCACAGGGCGATCAGCTTGCCGTAGGTCTCGATCACACCGAGTCCGTAGTTGCCGATCAGGACGGCCATCGCGCCGAACACCGCGATCGGCGCCAGCCGCATGACGAACCCGACGATCGCGAAGATGATCTCCTGCGCCTGCTCGACGGCGGGCAGCACCTTGGGCACCTTGGTGTGGCCGAGGTGCAGCAGCGCGGCGCCCACCAGACAGGCCAGGATGAGCACCTGGAGCAGGGAGTTCTCCGCGAAGGCGCCGATGAAACTGGTGGGCAGCGCGTTCACGATGAACTCGGTGGTGGAAGGCAGCGAGCCGCCGCCCGTCTTCGCGTCGACCGCCGAGGTGTCGAGCGTGGACGGGTCGACGTTCATCCCCGAGCCGGGCTGGACGATGTTGGCGGCGAGGAGCCCGATGATCAGGGCGAGCGTGCTCGCGACCTCGAACCAGATCAGGGCCTTGAGCCCGATCCGGCCGAAGGCCTTCAGGTCACCGGCCTTCGCGATGCCGACGACCACCACGCAGAACACGAGGGGCGAGATGATCGTCTTGATGAGCCGGGTGAACCCGTCGCCGAGCGGCTGGAGATCCGTGGCCACGTCGGGCCACAGCTTGCCGACGACGATGCCGAGGACGAGCGCGCAGGCGACCTGCGCGAAGAGTGAGGTACGCAGTATGCGTGCGACGCGTCGTGGCAGGGACGGGGCGGACGACGGCACGGGCACTCCTTGGGGGACGACTGGCACGCAGAAGCCGGGGACGGCGACTTCTGCGATACGGAAAGCGGATTCCGTTGCGATCACTTTGAAGGTGACGTTGATCGCGCGCAAGACCGCTGCGTTTCAGCCGTGTAAATCCCGCCACGAGTGACGGTTCGCCCGCACTGCGTCTCAGCAGCCGCTGTGATCCTCGGTCAGCACCCCCTGAACGGTGGTCAGCCGACGGTCGTGACAGCCGTCCGAGCCGTACAGCCGGTAGCGCTCGCTCGTCCTGCCGACGGCGTGCCGCTGGTCGCGGGGCACGTTGACGGTGAAGGCAGCGTCGCCCGTGTAGGTGTCGTCGAGCCGCGACCACCCCGTGCGTCGACCGTTTCGCATGGTCACGGCGTCGGCCCGGTCGCCGAGGGTCAGCACGGTGCGCAGCCGGTCGGCCGCGCCGAGGGTGGTGGCGCCGTTCATCGTGTACGTCCGGTCGGTGCGTGTCGCCCGGGCCGGGCCGCGGCCGTCGACGGTGACCGACTCGTCGTCCGTCCAGGTGGCGTCGAGGCCGTCCACGCTCTCGTCGTCGGTCCAGCGGTGCACGGAGGTGTTCGCGAGCGTGCGGGTGACGGTGGTGCGCACCCGTCCGTGCGAGGTGTCGAGATAGCCGGCGACGGTCAGCCGGTGCCGGCCCTCGGTGTCGAGCCGGTGCTCCGGGCCGGGCGTGTAGACGCTGGAGTCGGTGAGCTCACCCGCATCGTGCGTGACGAGCTTTCCGCCGACGACGGCCTCGCCCGGGTCCTGCCAGACGAGCACGTTGACCGGCGTGCTCCAGCCGCTCTGTCCCTCGGGGACCCCGACGACGGACACCTCGACGCGGTGCGGGCGGCCGTCGTTGAGAACCCCGGCGAACGGGGTCAAATCGTATTCGATCGGTTTGACGTCGAAGGCGCGGGGGCCCGGGATCACGTACCAGAGAAAGGGGTTGGACCAGCCGCCGGTCCAGACGGTCGGGAAGGGAGCGGCGATTCCCGCCAGTTGTCCGTCGACCTTGACCTGCACCTCCCGGTAGGGGCCGTCGTCGGCATGACAGGAGTAGGGAGCCGCCGCGGGCACGGTCAGGTACCAGTACTCCTCGCACCCGCCGCCCGAACCCGTGGCGTACACCTCGGCGACGACGCGTTCGCTGTTGCGCGGCGTGGTGAGGGTCGCACCGTCGGGGCCGTCGGCCAGGGTGAGGACCCGGTCGGGGACGGCGGCCGGTTTCCCCTCGTAGAAGGTGAGGGTCACCTTGACGTCGATCACACCCGTGTAGGTGTCGTCGACGACGTTGCCGATGAGCATCTCGACGTCCTGGGCGGAGCGGAACGTGTCGCTGTAGCGGGTGACGTCCTTCTCGACGGACCACTCGATCCCGTCGGGCGAGGGCTCGGGCGTCGACGTACGGAAGATCTCCACCCCGCCGACGTGCAGATAGCCGAGCCGGTCGAACTGTCGCCCCTTGACCTTGCCGTCGAGCCGCAGCACCACCTTGCTCCAGCGGTCGCCACAGCCGTCCGGCGGGGCGTACGCGCCCCGGTACGGCGTGAAGTCCCGGAACTGCGCCTCGGCGAGGGCGACCTGGCAGGACTTGGCGTCAGGCCTGGTCACGGGCGGGGCGGCGGTAAGGGGGTCGTGCCAGTCGGTGCCGAATTCGGCGGGTACCTCGACCGCCGCGGACGTGGATGGGGCGGCCTGCGCCGTGCCGCCCCCGAGGACGGCGCCCGCCAGGAGGATCGCTCCGGTGAGCATGGACATGATGATCCGACTTCTCATGGCCGGTGTTCTACGGCGAGTCGCCGCCTCCCCGCAATGACGCGTCCGCCGGAAGTGCTGGACGAGTGGTTCCGATGTGACTCAGTGGCCGTAGGCGATCAGCGACCTGGTGAAGCGTGCGCCGATGGCGCGGTTGTGCCGGATCGCGCAGGTCAACGCCAGGACCCGCGGGGCCACCCGGACGCCGACGCCGTCGATGGCGCATCCGCCGGTTGGACGCCGCGGGCGGCGAGGAAGCGGCCGAGTTCGGCGGCGATGCAGCCCTTGGCGGCCAGGGCCCAGGTGACAGGCAGGCCGGCGGGAGCACACACCAGGTGCAGTTTCAGGCCCCAGTAGAAACGGGAGTCGGAGCGGCAGTAGTTCGCCCAGCCGGCGAGGTCGGAGCGGCGCACGGTCTCGCGGGAGCGGGCGCACTCGACGGGGGTGGAGCCACGATCCGATGTCGGACACTCTCCCCACGTCTGAGAACCCCGCATTCGGAACTGCTCGTCTAGTTCTTCAGTGCGGCCCTGTCCCCCATGACCACCACGGGATGCCCAGCCGGGTCGAGCGTGCGCAGGAGATACTCCATCGCCGCCCTGGACAGGCTGACGCAGGCCGACGTGCCGCTGCCATGGTCCAGGTGCAGCCAGATCCCGCCGCCTCTCTCCTCGCCCAGGGGCTGCTCCGCATCGTCGGGAGGCGCGCCTTTGACGCGGTTGTAGTCGATGGCGATGACGTAGTCGAAGTCGTGCCAGTGCGCCTCGTCCCACCACTGGGGCGCCGCGTAGTCCTCGGACTGCGTGTACGGCAGCCGGGTTCCCGGGTCGTCGAGGACGCCGGCCGCGGCAGTGAGCGTGAACACGCCGACGGGACTGCGGTTGTCGCCGAGACGGTGCTCGGCGGTCCAGCCCTTCTTGCCGTTGTGCGCGGGCCACGTGCGGACGCGCTCCCAGGCCGCGCCACGTTTGGCGTAGAACACGACGGTAGAGGTCGCGGAGTCCCTTCCGTCGCCGTACACCGCCACCACCTGGCGCGACGCAGCGGGGATCTGCCGTTGCAACCGCTCCCCGACGCCCGGGACGCTGGTCGCCGCTGCCACGCTCGGTAGCGAGCCGCCGCCCTCGGCACCCGCTCGCGGCATGCCCGCCTGCCTGTGTTCTCCACCCGAGCCGCCGCACGCGGCCAGGACCGCCAGCAGAAGACCACAGGTCACCGTCGCGGCTCCGACGCGCCGCACCTCGCCATGTCGCACCGGGCCATGTTCGCATCACTTTCCGGCCATTTACGTCATGTTGCGGACATTCAGGCCGTGTCGGGCGGCTGCCGGATCCTGCCGCCTCAGCGGAAAACCGGTTGATTCTGACCACGCTGCAACGCGAACCTTGCACGGTTTGCTGCCGCTTGTTGCCGCTCTCTGCGGACCTTCCGCTGGTCCACTCCCCTGCCCCTCCCCCCTCCCCTCCCCCGCCTATTCCCCCCTCCCCTGACTCGAGCCACTGGGACGTCATGCAGATCCAAGACCTTCCGTACCTCGACCCTGGTGTGCCGGACGCACGCTCGGGCCCCCGCTTCCTGTGGTGGCTCGGCCGCAATCAGCTGGGCGGCCAGCTCAAGGCCCTGGCCTGGGGGCTGCTGCACTTCATCGCTGTCTCCGCGCAGCCGTTCTGCGTCGGGCTCGCCGTCGAGGCCGTCGTGGACCGCTCCGGTACCCGGCTCGCCCTCGCCGGCGGGCTGATGCTGCTGTGCGGCGCCGCCACCGCGCTCGGGGACACCTTCCTGCACCGCGCCGCCGTCACCAACTGGATCACCGCCGCCGCCCGGGTCCAGCAACTGCTGGCCCGCAAGGCCTCACAGCTCGGCTCCGCGCTGACCCGGCGGGTCGCGGCCGGCGAGGTGGTGGCCGTCTCCACGGGTGACGTCGAGAAGATCGGCTGGTTCGTGGAGGCCGTGTCCCGCTTCACCGCCGCGGCCCTCACAGTCCTGCTGGTCTGCGTCGGCCTGGTCGTCTATGAGCCGGCCCTCGGCGTAGTCGTCGCCGTCGGCCTGCCCGTCCTCGCGCTCGCGGTGCTGCCCCTGCTGCCACGTGCCACGCGCCGCGCCGACTTCCAGCGCGAGAAGGCCGGACGGGCCACCGAACTCGCCTCGGACACCGTGGCCGGCCTGCGGGTGCTGCGCGGGATCGGCGGTGAGGAACTGTTCCTCGACCGCTACCGCAACGCCTCTCAGGAGGTCCGACACGCGGCCGTGCGCAGCGCGCGCATGTGGTCCCTGATCAGCGCCATCCAGGTGCTGCTGCCCGGTCTGCTGCTGATCGCGGTCGTCTGCTACGGCGTCCACCTGGCCCGCGAGGGCCGCATCACCGTCGGCGAACTGGTCACGGTCTACAGCTCCGTCATGGTCCTGGCCTATCCCCTCAGGCACTTCGAGGAGATCGCGATGGCCTACTCCTTCTCGCGTCCGTCGGCCAAACGGGCCGCAGGCGTGCTGGCTCTGGAGCGGGTCACCGACATCAGCGGGTCGCGCGCCGCAGACGCTCCGTCGGGCGACCTGTACGACCCCGCCACCGGCCTGCTCGCCCCGGCCGCCCAGCTCACCGCCGTGGTGTGCGGCGACCCGGACGCGGCCGGACAGCTGGCCGAACGGCTGGGCGGACACCCCCCGGAGGACGGCCCGTCGGTACTGCTCGGCGGCGTCCCTCTGGACGAGCTGCCGCTGGACTGCGCGCGCACGGCGGTCCTCGTCCAGGACAAGGACCCGGTGCTGCTGTCCGGTTCGCTGCGCGACCTGCTCGACGTGCCCGCCTCGGGTGCGGTCGACTCGGATGCGGCGCTGGCCGCCGCCCAGTGCGGGGACGTCCTCGAGGCGCTCGTCCAGGGCTCGTTGGACGCCGACGATCCGCTGGACGCCCGCATCACCGAACGCGGCCGGTCCCTCTCCGGCGGCCAGCGGCAACGGCTCGCGCTGGCCCGCTCCCTGCACACGGACCCCGAGGTCCTCGTCCTGGACGAGCCCACGTCCGCCGTCGACTCGCACACCGAGGCACGGATCGCCGAAGGACTGCGCGCACTGCGTGCAGGGCGTACGACGATCGTGTTCACCTCGTCGCCCCTGCTGCTGGACCGGGCCGACCGGGTCGTGCTCGTGCACGAGGGCGAGGCCGTGGCGGTCGGAGTGCATCGCGAACTGCTGCGCACCGAGCTCCGGTACCGGGCCGTGGTGACCAGGGAGACCGACGAGGAATCCGCCCTGAACGGCGTGTTGAAGGACCTGCACGACAACGAACTCGAAGAGATCGAACGCGAAGAGATCGAGGAGACCGCATGATCGGCGTGGCGCCGCCCGCGTACGACCCGGCGGCACCGACGACGGCGAACACCCTGCCCGTCGGCGCCCCCGCGACCGTACGCGCCTACGTGGCCGAACTCCTGCGCCGGCACCGCCGCGCCTTCCTGCTCCTCCTCCTCGTCAACACAGTCGCCACGGTCGCCTCGATGGTGGGTCCTTGGCTGCTCGGCGATCTCGTGGAGCGGCTCTCGGACCAGGCGCGCGAGCTCCATCTCGGGCTCACCGCCTCGCTGTTCGTGCTCGCCCTGGTCGTCCAGGCCGCCTTCGTACGGCAGGTGCGGCTGCGCGGCGCGATGCTCGGTGAGCGGATGCTGGCCGACCTGCGCGAGGACTTCCTCGTACGGTCGGTCCGACTGCCGCCGGGCGTACTGGAGCGGGCCGGAACGGGCGACCTGCTGTCCCGCATCACGACGGACATCGACCGGCTGGCCAACGCGATGCGGGAGGCCGTGCCCCAGCTGACGATCGGCGTGATGTGGGCCCTGCTGCTGCTCGGCGGGCTCGTGGTCACGGCGCCGCCGCTGGCCCCTGCCGTGCTGGTCGCGGTGCCCCTGCTGGTCGTCGGGTGCCGCTGGTACTTCAAGCGGGCGGCGGCCGGCTACCGCTCGGAGGCCGCAGGCTACGCCGCCGTGGCGGCCGCCCTCGCCGAGACCGTGGACGCCGGCCGCACCGTCGAGGCCCATCGCCTGGGCGACCGCCGCATCGCGATCTCGGAGCAGCGCATCCAGCAGTGGACCGCCTGGGAGCGCTACACGCTGTGGCTGCGATCGGTGCTGTTCCCGGTGATCAACCTCGTGCACGTCACGGTGCTCGGCTCGGTCCTCATGCTCGGCGGGGTGTTCGTCCTGCAGGGCTGGATCGGGGTCGGCCAGCTGACGACGGGCGCACTGCTGGCGCAGATGCTCGTCGATCCGGTGAACCTCATCCTGCGCTGGTACGACGAGCTGCAGGTGGCCCAGGTGTCGCTGGCCCGCCTCGTCGGGGTGCGCGACATCGAGCCGGACGGCGGGGACTCCGGGCTGGCGCCCGACGGCCGCGACGTCCTCGCCGACGGGGTTCACTTCGGCTACCGCGAGGGCGTCGACGTACTGCGCAAGGTGTCCCTGGAGGTCTCCCCCGGGACCCGGCTCGCCCTGGTCGGCCCCTCGGGTGCGGGCAAATCCACGCTGGGGCGGCTGCTCGCCGGGATCTACGCGCCGCGCGACGGCCGGATCACCCTCGGGGGCGCCGAGCTGTCGCAGATGACCGCCGAACGGGTCCGCTCCCACGTGGCGCTCGTCAACCAGGAGCACCACGTCTTCGTGGGCTCCCTGCGCGACAACCTCCGGCTCGCCCGGACGGGAGCCGAGGACGCCGAGCTGTGGGCGGCCCTGGGCGCGGTCGACGCGGACGGCTGGGCACGGGCGCTGGACGACGGCCTCGACACCGAGGTCGGCTCCGGCGGTGTCGCGCTCACCCCGGCACAGGCCCAGCAGATCGCACTGGCCCGCCTGGTGCTGGCCGACCCGCACACGCTGGTCCTGGACGAGGCGACCTCGCTGCTCGACCCGCGGGCCGCCCGCCATCTGGAGCGGTCCCTCGCCCGCGTCCTGGACGGGCGCACCGTCGTCGCCATCGCCCACCGGCTGCACACCGCCCACGACGCCGACGTCATCGCCGTCGTCGAGAACGGCCGCATCAGCGAGCTGGGCAGCCATGCCGAGCTGGTCGAGGCGGACGGAGCGTACGCGGCACTGTGGCGGTCGTGGCACGGGTGAGAAGGGAAGTGCCCGACGCCGCAGGGCAGCGTCGGAGCCAGGCCCCTCTGTACGGCGGCCATGACCGGTGCCGGTACCGGTGCCGGCGTTCTCGGCAGAGCCGCCGTGAGCAGTGGTGCACGGGCCGGGAGCGGAGCAGACACCCGTGTCGGCGACCCGCGGGACAGTGCGGGCGTCTCCACGTCGCGAGCGCGCCGCGCCGGCCCGGGCGACGCGCTCCCACGACCGTGTGACCTTTGGCGTTGCGCGCTCCCGAAGCGGGGTGGAACGCTGGATAGCGGCACCCGCGCGGGAGGCGCCCGGAAACCGTCCGAAACGCGCCTCCCCCGGCCGGTGCTCCGTCCGGCGGTATCCCATCGCCGACCGCGGAGAGTACGGGCCCGTCACCCCCTGGAGGTACCCGTGAACAGCGCCGACGGATGGGGAGACGACGTCTACCAGCCCGACGCGTCCGACATCCAGGAGGACGCGGGGCTGCTCGACGTGGAGGACACGCTGGACAACGACGGGGTCGGAGACCCCCTCGACCGCGGCTGGTCCCCTCCGGACCGCCCCTGGGCCGTGGAGCACACCGGTGTGACCGCCGCGGAGCGTCAACAGGGGGAGACACTGGACCAGCGGCTCGCTGAGGAGCTGCCGGACCTCGATGCGCCCGACGGCGACGGCCTCGGCGACTGTGACGGCACCGACGGGGAACTCCTCGACAACGAGGTCGGCAACGCCCGCTCCGGTCGGCTCGTGGCGCCGGACGAGGGCGTCCACGAGGACGAGGAGAGCGCACTGATCGCGACGGACGTGGGCATCGACGGCGCGGCCGCCTCCGCCGAGGAGGCCGCGATGCACATCGTCGACGAGGACACCCTGTCCGGTTGACCCGCCCGCTGCCGGCCCGGCCGTCCCCGGTCCGTCACCACCGCCACCGCACGAGGAGCACGCATGCAGCAGGACAAGCAGCCCGACTACCACCCGGTCGTCTTCCGCGACCGCACGGCCGGTTACGCCTTCCTGACCCGGTCCACCGCGACCAGCGACCGGACCATCGAGTGGGACGACGGCAAGACCTACCCGGTCGTGGACGTGGAGATCTCCTCGGAGAGCCACCCCTTCTACACCGGCAAGGCACGCACCGTGGACACGGAGGGCCGCGTCGCCCGCTTCGAGCGGCGTTACGGCGACGGCGGGGCAATGACCTGAACCGCCGCTGCCACCGCCCCCACCCTCACAGCCCCTGGCGCGACGGCCCACCGCATCCGTCGCGTCGCGCGTCAGATGTAGTTGAGGGCGGCAGCCCCGCCCACTCCTCCGAGCAGCATGAACACGGGCATCAGCACCTTCAGCTCGACCCAGCTGCCCGCGCGGAACCGCATCACCTTGGGCGGGCCGATCGGATACCAGCGTTTGCGCCCGATCGGGATGGGCCACAGAACCGGGCATCCGGAGACGGTCAGCGCGTCCCCGATGTCGTGCACCAGGGCGCCCAGCACGATCGGCAGCCCCAGCCACAGGTACCCCTGGCCCGGATCCGTGAACAGCCAGTCCGAGCCGTTGCCCGGCTTGTCCAGCACACCGGCGAGGATCCACGCACTGGTCGCGGCGAGCAGCCACACCAGCACGTCGCTGCTCGACCCCCGGGCCGCCCGCCACAACAGGCCCTCGATCGCCAGCACCATGTGCACGAAGAGGATCGCCAGCACCGCCCAGCGGCCACCGGTGATCGCCAGCGCCGAGGCGCCGGCACCGATCATGACCGCCCACAGCCAGGTGTGGGTGAGGGTGCGGTGCCCTCCGGAGCGGCGCGGGTCGCCCTGCTTCTTCGTGGCCTTGTAGACGGCGTAGGAGAGCTTGTCGACGATCTCGCACAGCCAGCGCGAGACGGGACCGAAGGCACGGGAGATGGTGGCGGCCTTGTGATCGAGGTCCGGGGCGAGTGCGGCGCCGGCGCAGATCAGCGCACCGACGAGCAGGACCGGCCAGGGCATCGTGTGCCCGGCCGCAGCGGCGGCCGCACCGACGCCGAGCCAGGCTGCGGCGCCCGACAGTGAGTGTGCTGGTCCCATCATGGCCGTTGCCCGCCCTATTCCTCGTGTGCCGCTGTCCAGTTGACCGGGTGCGATGACGCTCCGTCGGCGACACAGCGTAGCGGCCGTGATCTTCGGGCCGACAGCCGATTCCCCCATCAAGGGCGAGGGCAGGCAAGATGGGGTCGTGACCCTCATCGATCAGCTGCCACCGACCGCAGATCCCGACGCCCTGTACGAAGCCTTCGAGTCCTGGGCGCAGGAGCGCGGTCTGACGCTCTACCCCCATCAGGAGGAGGCGTTGATCGAGGTGGTCTCCGGGGCGAACGTGATCGTGTCGACGCCCACCGGATCCGGCAAGAGCATGATCGCGGCGGCCGCGCACTTCGCGGCCCTCGCCCGCGACGAGGTCACCTTCTACACGGCCCCGATCAAGGCGCTGGTGTCGGAGAAGTTCTTCGAACTGTGCAAGATCTTCGGCACGGAGAACGTCGGCATGCTCACCGGCGACGCGTCCGTGAACTCCGACGCCCCGGTCATCTGCTGCACCGCTGAGGTGCTCGCGTCGATCGCGCTGCGCGACGGCAAGGACGCCGACGTCGGCCAGGTCGTCATGGACGAGTTCCACTTCTACGCGGAGGGCGACCGCGGCTGGGCGTGGCAGATCCCCATCCTGGAACTGCCGCAGGCGCAGTTCGTCCTCATGTCGGCGACGCTCGGCGACGTGTCGTTCTTCGAGAAGGACCTCACTCGGCGCACCGGTCGCCCCACGGCGGTGGTCCGCTCGGCGACACGGCCTGTACCGCTGTCCTACGAGTACCAGTACACGCCGATGACGGAGACGCTCACCGATCTGCTGGCGACGAGGCAGGCGCCCGTCTACATCGTGCACTTCACCCAGGCGCAGGCGGTGGAGCGGGCGCAGGCGCTGATGAGCATCAACATGTGCTCGCGGGAGGAGAAGGAGCAGATCGCCGCCCTGATCGGCAACTTCCGCTTCACCACGAAGTTCGGCAGCAACCTCTCGCGCTACGTACGACACGGCATCGGCGTCCACCACGCCGGCATGCTGCCCAAGTACCGACGCCTGGTGGAGAAGCTCGCCCAGGCCGGTCTGCTGAAGGTGATCTGCGGTACGGACACGCTGGGTGTAGGCGTCAACGTGCCCATCCGCACCGTGCTGTTCACGGCGCTGACCAAGTACGACGGCAACCGGGTGCGTACTCTGCGGGCCCGCGAGTTCCACCAGATCGCGGGCCGGGCCGGGCGGGCCGGCTTCGACACGGCGGGCTACGTGGTCGCCCAGGCGCCCGAGCATGTCATCGAGAACGAGAAGGCCCTTTCCAAGGCCGGTGACGACCCGAAGAAGCGCCGCAAGGTGGTGCGCAAGAAGGCGCCGGAGGGCTTCGTGGGCTGGACGGAGAACACCTTCGACAAGCTCATCGAGTCGGACCCGGAGCCGCTGGCGTCCCGCTTCCGCGTGACGCACACGATGCTGCTGTCGGTGATCGCCCGGCCCGGCAACGCCTTCGAGGCGATGCGGCACCTGCTGGAGGACAACCACGAGCCGCGCAAGCAGCAGCTGCGGCACATCCGGCGCGCGATCGCGATCTACCGCTCGCTGCTGGACGGCGGAATCGTCGAGAAGCTCGACGAACCCGACGCCACCGGCCGCATCGTCCGCCTCACCGTGGACCTGCAACAGGACTTCGCGCTGAACCAGCCGCTGTCCACCTTCGCGCTGGCCGCGTTCGAACTGCTCGACCCGGAGTCGCCTTCCTACGCGCTCGACATGGTCTCCGTCGTGGAGTCCACGTTGGACGACCCGCGCCAGATCCTCGCCGCTCAGCAGAACAAGGCACGCGGTGAGGCAGTCGCCGCGATGAAGGCGGACGGCGTCGAGTACGAGGAGCGCATGGAGCGCCTCCAGGACATCTCGTACCCGAAGCCTCTGGAGGAGCTGCTCTTCCACGCGTACAACACCTACCGCAAGAGCCACCCGTGGGTCGGCGACCACCCGTTGTCGCCGAAGTCCGTCATCCGCGACATGTACGAGCGGGCGATGTCCTTCACCGAGCTGGTGTCCCACTACGAGCTGGCCCGCACCGAGGGCATCGTGCTGCGCTACCTGGCCAGCGCCTACAAGGCCCTCGACCACACCGTCCCCGACGACCTCAAGTCCGAGGATCTGCAGGACCTGGTCGAGTGGTTGGGCGAGATGGTGCGCCAGGTCGACTCGAGCCTGCTGGACGAGTGGGAGCAGCTCGCCAACCCGGAGGAGATGACCGCCGAGGAGGCCCAGGAGAAGGCCGACGAGGTGAAGCCGGTCACCGCCAACGCCCGCGCCTTCCGGGTCCTGGTGCGCAACGCGATGTTCCGTCGCGTCGAGCTCGCCGCTCTCGACCACGTCGGCGAGCTGGGCGAGCTGGACGGCGAGTCGGGCTGGGACGCCGACGCTTGGGGCGAGGCGATGGACAAGTACTGGGACGAGTACGACGACCTCGGCACCGGTCCGGACGCCCGGGGGCCCAAGCTGCTCGTCATCCAGGAGGAGCCGCAGAACGCCCTGTGGCGTGTCCGCCAGATCTTCGACGACCCGAACGACGATCACGACTGGGGCATCAGTGCCGAGGTCGACCTCACGGCCTCGGACGCCGAGGGCCGGGCTGTCGTCCGCGTCACCTCCGTCGGCCAGTTGTGAGCGCAGCAGCCGCCGAAGCGCGGAGAGAACAAGGAACGGCACAAGGCACAGGAGAAGCGCACCGATGACGAATCCGGCCGAGAAGCTCGTGGACCTGCTCGACCTGGAGCAGATCGAGGTCAACATCTTCCGTGGCCGCAGCCCGCTGGAGTCCCTGCAGCGGGTCTTCGGCGGCCAGGTGGCGGGCCAGGCGCTGGTCGCGGCCGGGCGGACCACCGACGGCGACCGGCCCGTGCACTCATTGCACGCGTACTTCCTGCGCCCGGGCCGGCCGGGTGTGCCCATCGTGTACCAGGTCGAACGGGTGCGGGACGGGCGGTCCTTCACCACCCGCCGGGTGACCGCCGTGCAGCAGGGGCGCACGATCTTCAATCTCACCGCCTCCTTTCACAAGCCTGAGGTGGGTCCGTTCGAGCACCAGCTGCCGCCGGCCCGGGAGGTCCCGGACCCGGAGTCCCTGCCGACGGTCGCGGAAGAGGTCCGGGAGCATCTGGGCGCGTTGCCCGAGCAGTTGGAGCGCATGGCGCGCCGTCAGCCGTTCGACATCCGGTACGCGGACCGGCTGCGCTGGAGCGCCGAGGACGTCAAGGGAGCCGAGCCGCGCAGCGCGGTGTGGATGCGGGCGGTCGGTCCGCTCGGCGACGATCCGCTCGTCCACACCTGCGCGCTCACCTACGCCAGCGACATGACTCTCCTGGACGCCGTCCGCCTCCCGGTCGAACCCCTGTGGGGGCCGCGGAACTTCGACATGGCGTCGTTGGACCACGCGATGTGGTTCCATCGGCCGTTCCGTGCGGACGAGTGGTTCCTGTACGACCAGGAGTCGCCGATCGCCACCTGCGGCCGAGGGCTGGCCCGCGGGCGTATCTACGACCTGGACGGGCGTCTGCTGGTGTCCGTCGTCCAGGAGGGTCTCTTCCGGGCGCTGTAGCTCCCGTTCCCGTACCGTCACGTTCCTGTACGTCACACGTTTCGGCGGCGCCATCGGCTCAGCAGGCCTCGCGTCGATCGGCCGGGCTCGTCGGGCTTGTCCGGTCGCGGCACCGGATGCGTCGGGGCCGGATGCGTCGGGGCCGACGGAACAGGCGTCGACCTGAACGGCTTCGGCGAGGGGCGCGGCGCGGGCTGGTCGGCACGGGCCTCGTCCAGGGTGCGTTCCAGGTCGGACCTCAGCCAGGCGATCTCGTCGGGGTCGTCCGCCGTCATGATCTTCTCGACGAGTTGCGCACCCGGCGTACCCGGGGTGCCGTGGGCCGGCGGCCCTGGCCGGAACCTGTTCAGGTGGGAGCGTTCGTAGGGGTCCCTGACGATCTCCGCGACCTGGAGGGGGTCGAGGAACCCGGCCAGAACTCCGGCGTGCTGCCAGGGGCCGTCGGCCTGTCGGAGCAGGAAGCCGAGGTGGCGTCCCCGCCAGTTCCGGGCCCGCAGGTCAATGCCTTCGGCCAGCTGCTTGCGCAACGTTTCGGGTGTCCGACCGGTGAGCAGGGACGAGTTGGTCCTGTCGGCGGCGAACTGGCGTAGTTCTTCGGCGAGATACAGCCAGACGACGGCTCGGTAGCGGTTGAGATAGAACCTGACGGGCACCACCAGTCCCACCCGCGCGAGGCGGGTGAACCGGGCGGGAGGCACGTCCAGGACGGCCGCTGCTTCGCCGGTGCCCACGGTCAGCACGCTCTCGCGCAGCGCTTCGGGGAAGCCGGGTCCCGAGCGCAGGCGGTCGATCTCCGTGCGGGCCACCCGAGGGCCCCCTCCTCCGTCGTCGGGCAGGGTCCTGATGCGCCCGAGGTGCACGGCGAGGTCGAACTCACTTCGCTTCAGGTTGAGTTCCCGCGCCGCCCGACTCGGCGTGCAGGAAACGGAGTGTGGTTGCGTGACGGTGTTGCCGGACATGGTCGGTCTCCCCCGTGGAGTCAAGTGGAGTGCAGCAGGCCCGCGCTGTCCGCGGTGGCCTCGGGAAAAACCGTAGCCGGAATCGCCGATCTCGTGGCAAGCCTGTGGATAACTCCCCGGGGGAGACCAAAAGCGCAGGTCAGAGATCGGTCAGCGGGGCGCGCTCGGGCTGTCGGGCGTCCACCGTGAGGTGTTCGCCGACCCGGTTGACGAGCAGGGTCATCTCGTAGGCGATCTGGCCCATGTCGGCCTCCGCCGCACTGAGCACGCACAGGCAGCTGCCGGTTCCCGCGGCGGTGACGAACAGCACCGCGTCGTCGAACTCGATCATCGTCTGACGGACTCGGCCCGCGCTGAAATGGCGTCCTGACCCCTTGGCCAGGCTGTGCAGTCCGGACGAGACCGCGGCGAGGTGCTCCGCGTCCTCCCGGCGCAGTCCCGTGCTCGCGCCCGCCACCAGACCGTCGTTGGACAGGACGAGCGCGTGCCGCACGTGGTCGACGCGCTCGGTCAAGTCGTCCAACAGCCAGCCCAGCTCCTGGTTCTGCACCATGTGCCACTCCCCGTGTGACGTTCCCCGTATGAACTTCCCCATGTGATCCTCCACCTGGCCGGAGAACCTGTCCGCCACCCTTCCCCAGGATCGGCCGCCGGATCAAGGAGGATGGCGGCATGGCACAGAAGATGACCGATGAGGAATGGCGGGCCTTCGTCACCCACGGCACCCGCACCGGAAAACTGTCGACCGTGCGAGCGGACGGCAGTCCGCACGTGGCGCCGATCTGGTTCCTGCTCGACGGGGACGACGTGGTGTTCAACACGGGAAAGGAGACGGTGAAGGGACGCAACCTGGCGCGGGACGGCCGGATCGCCCTGTGTGTGGACGACGACCGGCCCCCGTTCGACTTCGTGGTGGTGCAGGGCCGGGCCCGGATCTCGGAGGAGCTCGACGAGCTCCGGCACTGGGCGGCTCGGATCGCGGCACGCTACATGGGCGAGGAGCGCGCCGAGGAGTTCGGGGCCCGCAACGGCGTCCCCGGGGAACTGCTCGTCCGGGTCCGGATCGACAAGGTGCTGGCGCAGAAGTCCATCGCGGACTGACCCGGGCCTACGACGGCGCGGTCAGCCCACCGAGTCGAGCAGCCGGGCGGTGTGCATCCGTCCGGCGTACTCGACCAGCCGGATCAGTACCTCCTTCCCGGAGTCGCGGTCACGGGCGTCGCACAGGACGACGGGGGTGCCTCCGTCGAGGTCGAGGGCGCGCGAGACGTCCTGGGCGCCGTATGTCCGCGTGCCCGCGAAACAGTTGACGGCCACGACGAAGGGGATGTGCCGGTGCTCGAAGTAGTCGACCGCGGGAAAACAGTCCGCGAGGCGACGGGTGTCGGCCAGGACCACCGCGCCGAGAGCACCCTGCGACAGTTCGTCCCACAGGAACCAGAAGCGGTCCTGGCCCGGTGTTCCGAACAGGTAGAGGGAGAGACCGGATCGGATGGTGATCCGGCCGAAGTCCATCGCCACGGTCGTCGTGACCTTCTGGTCCACGCCGTCGGTGTCGTCCACCAACTGCCCGGCTTCGCTGAGCAGTTCCTCGGTGCGCAGTGGTTTGATCTCACTGACCGCGCCCACCATGGTGGTCTTGCCCACGCCGAACCCGCCGGCGACCAGAATCTTCAACGCCAGGGGGGCCGTCTCGCCGCCTGTGGCATCGGAGTGCTCGGAGACCATGGATCACTTCTCTCGGGAGAGTACGACTTCGGCATGTGTGCGAAGCCAGCAGCATGACAACTTGGGTCGTTTTCCGTCCGGGTGGGGTTGAGCGTTCCGCTACAGCGCTCGCAGCCCCTCGATCACCTCGCGCAGGATCCGCTCGTCGGGCAACTGGGCGGGCGGGACGGGACGGCTGACGGTGACGCAACCGAGTTCCAGCAGGTCTCCGAGGAGCACCCTGACCACGCCGACGGGAAGATCCGCGCCCGCCGCGAGTTCCGCGACGGACTGGGTCTCCGTACGGCAGAGGTCGATGAGGGTGCGATGCTCCGGCCCGAGCGCCATGCCGTCCGTGCCCGGCGCGCCCGGGTCCAGGGTGACCAGGGCGATCAGGTCGAAGCGCACCCCGGTGGGGCCCGGTTTCGTGCGTCCGCCCGTCATGGCGTACGGGCGGACGAGCGGACCGGCCTCGTTGTCGTACCACTGGCTGCCCAGCTCGCGCTGGGCGCCGGTCATGTCCTCGGTCATCTGCGCGGGTCGCTCTCTCGCCTCATCCGCCGGCGGGTGGCCGCGCGCCGAGGCGTGCCGGCGTGTAGAGGTGCTCTCCGACCCGCTTGACCAGCCGCGCCATCTCGTAGGCGACCAGGCCTATGTCGGCGGTCACGGCGGTGAGGACGGCCAGGCAGGAGCCGTCGCCCGCGGCGGCCACGAAGAGGAAGCCGTCGTCCATCTCCACCATGGTCTGGCGCACGCCGCCGGCGCCGAAGTGCCGGCCCGCGCCCTTGGCGAGGCTGTGGAAGCCGGAGGCGACGGCGGCGAGGTGTTCGGCGTCCTCACGCCTGAGGTCGGTCGAGGCGCCGACGGCGAGGCCGTCGTTCGACAGCACCACGGCGTGCCGTACCTCGCTCACGCGCATCACCAAGTCGTCCAGCAGCCAGTCGAGTTCGCCGGACCGCTGGGCCGACCTCGTGCTCGGGTCCTGGATCATGCGGGGTCTCCTTCGCTGCTGTCGCTGCCCGGTGCAGGGTCCGGGGTGGCTCCGCGGCCGGGTTGCCTGCCGCCGCCCCGGGCCCAGCCGTCCCGGTAGGCCGCCATTCGGTCCCGTACGAGTTCGGGGGTGCGCCCCTCGTCGCCGCGCGACTCGGGCGCCCGGGTCTGTTCTTCTGGGAGCGGGCGGCGCAGTTGGGGGGCGAGATGGGCCTGCCGCACCCGGCGCGGGAGGTCGTCCGAGCCTTCGGAGTCGTCCGGGGAGCGGTGCAGGCGCAAGGTCGTGACTCCGGGAGGCGGGGGGTCGGCGGCCGCCGGTTCGGCGGCGGCCCGTATGGGGGCCACCAGCGCGGGGCGGTCGGCGGCCGCGGTCACGGCCTCCGGATGGCGGTCCGGGACATGGCGGTCCGCGGCTTCGCGGTCGTAGGCATGACGGCTCGAGGCAGCGGCGACACGGTCGGAGGCATCGCGGTCGGCTTCCGGCACGCGCGCGTGCTCGCGTTCCGTGGACTGTTCCGCCTGCGCGATCTCACGGGCGGAACGTTCCGGCTTGCTGCTGTGGAGCAGGGCCGTCGGCAGCAGGACGACCGCTGTGGTGCCGCCGTAGGGCGAGGTGCGCAGGTGCACCTTGATGCCGTGACGGGCGGCGAGCCTGCTGACCACGAACAGGCCGAGCCGGTCGCTGTCGAAGAGGTCGAGGGCCTCGGACTGCGCGATACGCCGGTTGGCGTCGGTGAGGGTTTCCTTGCCCATGCCCAGGCCCCGGTCCTCGACCTCGACGGCGTATCCGTTGCCCACGGGTTCGCCGGTGACGCGCACACGCGTGTGCGGGGGCGAGAACTGGGCGGCGTTCTCGACGAGTTCGGCGAGCAGGTGGGTGAGGTCGGCGACCGCGGTGCCGATGACGGCCGCCTCCGGGAGCTGCCGTACCTCCACGCGCGCGTAGTCCTCGACCTCGGAGACGGCGGCGCGGACCACGTTCGTGAGGGACACCGGCATGCGCCAGGCCCGGCCCGGCGCCGCCCCGGACAGGATGATCAGGCTCTCCGCGTGGCGCCGCATACGGGTGGTGAGGTGGTCCAGCCGGAAGAGGTCGCTCAGCTCGTTCGGGTCGTCGGAGCGGCGTTCCATGCTGTCCAGGAGGCTCAACTGGCGGTGCACGAGGACCTGGCTGCGGCGGGCGAGGTTGACGAACACCCCGGAGATGCCGCTGGCGAGTTCGGCGCGCTCCACGGCGGCGCGCAGCGCGGCACGGTGCACGGTGCCCAGAGCCTCGGCGACCTGGCCCGTCTCGTCCTCGGAGGGAGGCCCGGGCGGGGCCTCTGCGCGGACGTCGATCTCCTCCCCGGCGCGCAGTTTCCGCATGGCCTCAGGGAGTTTGCGCCGGGCGATCTCCAGGGCGCTGTTGCGCAGGCTGACCAGTTCGACGACGAGTCCGCGGCCGATGCGCACGGAGATGACGAGTGAGGCGACCACGGCGGCGAGGCCGAGCAGGACCGCGGCGCCTGCGGCGGTGAGCAGACCGCGGGTGAAGGGGTCGGCCCGGTCGGCGACACCGCGTCCGGCGTCCGCCTCGATGGTCCGCATCCCGCTCTGCACGCGCGCGTGGGCTTTGTTCCAGGTGCTCGCCGGAGCAGCCGCGATCGCTTTCGCACCGGGCCCGTCGGCGAGCACCTTGTCCTCTGCGGCGTCCAGGGCGGCGTAGGCGCTGCCGGCGGCGAGGCGCTGCCAGGCGGTGCGTTCGGGGCCGCGCAGGTCCGCCACGGCCGACTCCGTCAGGGTGCGGCGTGCGGCGACGGCGCCGGTGAACAGACGTAGGCGCTGTCCGTCGAGGCGCCCGGCCCGGCGGGCGCCGGCGAGCACGACGTCCTCCTGGGAGAGCGCCTCGCCCGCGCGGGAGAACTCGAGCAGCACGCGCGCGTCGGAGCCGAGTTCGGCGTCCTGGATGCCGGAGAGCGCGCCGCCGACCGAGAAGGCCGCGGAGATCGTGCTCGTGTACCGGCCGTACGTCTCCTCCCAGCCGGTGCTGCCGTCGAGCACGGCGGTCCGCACCGAGGGGAGTCCCTCGGCCCTGGAGACGAACGACTCGAGCCGCTGGGCCACTCCCGCGGGCAGTTCCTGACCGTCGGCGACGGTGCTGTCGTCGCCGAGCCGCAGTGCGGCGACCGCCCGGTCGGTGCGTTCCGCGAGCGCCCTGAGGTCGCCGTCCTGACCGGACGCGGGAGCGGTCGCGTACCGTACGGCGGCTGCCCGCTCGGTCTGCAGGGCGGCCACCGCCGCCGCGACGGGGGCGCGCACCTCGGAGTCCACGCGCTGCAACTGGCGCAGTCCGGCGACGTTCTGGGCGGTGCTGACGGTGGCGTACGCCCACAGGGCGAGCAGGGAGACGACCGGCACCATCAGCAGGCAGACGATCTTGGCGCGGACGGTGCGCGGACGGATCCGCCAGCGTTCCGCGCGCGGGGGTATCGCGCCCGCCGGTGTGTCCGTCTGCTCGTCCGGCCCCTCGTCGGCGGGGGGACCGGCGTGGGCGCGGCGCCCGCGCGTGGGGGGCGGCGCGTCGGCGCCTGCCGTGTGGGTCCTACGGGGTGTACGCATGGCCTCCTCGCTCGGAAGTGGTTCGGGGGCGTGCCGTGCCGGTCGCGTCAGACGGTCCGGGCCTGCTGTCGACCGGGCGGGTTCTCCACCGGTTGTTGTGCCGTGGCGGATGCCTCGCGCTCCCCCGTGGTGGGCGACAACGCGACGAAGGCCGAGGTCAGGAAGAGGTAGGACCCGAGGCCGACGGCGAGGGGGAAGATGAACTGCATCGCCGTGGCCCCGGGCAGTGCCTCCCCGGAGGGCGTGACGTGGACGCTCACCGCGAACATCGCGGTGTAGTGCATGCTGCTCACGGCCGCGCCCATGACGAGGGAGGCGACGGTGACCGCGATCGGCGACTTGATGTTGAGTGCCGCCCAGAGGGCCGCGGTGGCCGCGACGACGGCGATCAGGACGGAGAGTCCGACGCGCACCGGATCGTAGGTCACGTCGCCGTGCAGCCGGACTGCGGCCATCCCCAGGTAGTGCATGCTCGCGACCCCCAGGCCCGTGGTCAGTCCGCCGATCAGCAACGCGCGCGTGCGGTCACGGCTGTAGCCGACGGAGAAGACGCCGGCGCAGACGACGACCATGGCGACGAGGAGGCTGAGCACGGTCAGCGGAACGTCGTAGCGGATGTCGGTGCCGCTGACGCCGAAGCCGAGCATGGCCACGAAGTGCATGGTCCAGATGCCGGAGCCGATCGCCGAGGCCGCGGTGATCAGCCAGTTCCGGCGCGAGCGTCCGGTGGCGCCGAGGGCGCGCACGGTGCAGCGCAGCCCGAGGGCGGCGCCGATGCAGGCCATCACGTACGACAGCACGGGGGTCAGCCAGCCGAAGGCGGCGTGGTCCAGGTGTCCCATGGCCACGGGACGCTAGCCGGGGCACGGGAGCACAAAGGGGGCGCATTTCGAAAGGTGTTGGAATATGACGGAGAAATGCGCCGGATCGATCGAGTCACGCTCGAACATGTGCGCCGAGGCGCCGTCCGCGTCAGTGAGGGATCATGCGGAACATGAGCGACGACCACACACATGTTCAGGAGTTCTTCACGGCCCGCGCCGCGGACTGGGACCGCCGGTTCCCCGACGACGGCCCCGCCTACGCGGCCGCGGTCGGCGACCTCGGTCTGCGCGAGGGCGACCGCGTACTGGACGCCGGCTGTGGCACCGGACGGGCCCTGACGCCGCTGCGTGCGGCCGTGGGGCCCTCGGGAGTGGTCATCGGGGTCGATCTGACTCCGGCCATGCTGGAGGCCGCCGTACGGGCCGGACGCGACCGTGACGGGCAACTCGTGTCGGCCGACGTCGCCGCGCTTCCCCTGCGCTCCGCGTCGCTGGACGCCGTGTTCGCTGCGGGCCTCATCGCCCATCTGCCCCGCCCGGCCGAGAACCTCGGGGAGTTGGCGCGGGTGGTGCGCCCCGGCGGCACGCTGGCGCTGTTCCACCCGATCGGCAGGGCGGCGCTCGCGGCCCGGCAGGGCCGGCAGATCACCCCGGAGGACCTGCGCGCGGAGCCCAGCCTCCGCCCGCTGCTGGCCGCGTCGGGGTGGCGCATGACGTCGTACGTCGATGAGGACGACCGTTTCCTGGCCCTGGCCGTCCGCGAGCCCTGAGGGCTCACGCTCCTTCGGCGACCGCCTGCACGAAAGCGTCGGGGTTGTCGAACATGACGTTGTGCCCGGCGCCCGGCACCGTCACCACGCGCACGCCCGCCGTCTCCAGGGCGTCCGCTCCGTCGAGCTCACCGGTGAGCTCACCCTGCAGGTAGACCCGCTCGACCGACTTGAGACCGGCCAGGATCTCGCGCATGACCCGGCTCGGATCCGTGCCTGAGTCCCACCGCGCTGCGGTGCAGGGCGCGCGCGTCGGCCAGCCGCATGGTCGCGGCCCACAGGGGCCCCACTTCTGCCAGCACGCGCGCGTGCCCGCCGTCCACGAACTCGTCCTCCGCGTACGAGGCGATGCCGCTGCTGCCTGCGGTGGGCGGCGGGAAGGCGTCGAGGTTGGCCTCCGCCAGCACGAGCCGCGCGACCATGTCGGGCCGGCGGTGGGCGAGGACGATGGCCACGGAGTCGCCCATGCTGTGGGCGACCAGCTCGGCGCCGGTCACGTCCGCCGCGTCCAGCGCGGCCGCCAGAGCGTCGGCGTGCTCCTCGAGTGTGTAGCCGAAGTCCGCGGGGCGGTCGCTGATGCCGTGTCCCGGCAGATCGACGAACAGGCTGCGCCGGCCGGCGAGTTCGGTACGGGCCGCCACATGCGCGTGGTAGACGGCCGAGGCCGCGCCGAGCCCGTGCACGTACACGCGCGCGGGTTCCGCGCCCGGTGTCTCGGTCCAGCGAACGTGGCTGCCCGCGCCGTCGAACTCGGCCTGATGCATCGTTTCCCCCTGGGGCCGCCCCGTGCAGCGGAGCCGCGTGACGCCCACCGCTCCGGCCCTCTTCTGCCGCCGGAGCTCCAACTCTAGGTTGAGCAGCAGGAGATGAACGATCAGTTGCGGCAATCGCGCAGGGGGAAGGTGGTCGACATGCTCGACTGGATCCGCAAGGCCTACAGCAGACTCCTCGGCGCGCCGCGCACCCGGTCGCGTGCGGACGGGGAGGGACGTCCGGACACGGCCTCGGGCGCCGGCGGGAAGCGCACGCACAATCTTTTCGAGGCGGCCGCCGCGTACGTCTCGGCCTGCGCGCAAGACGATCAGGACGGGATCGAGGAGGCGGCGGGCTGGGTGTCGCCGGAGGCGTTGTCCTTCGGGGTCAACGAACTGGCCTGTCGCGCCGTGATCGCTCTCGCGCGGGAGCGCGACGAGTCGCCCCAGACCGTGGCCCGTGCACTCCTCGGACTGCCGTCGGCGTGATGCATTCAACGGCCGACGGGGGGCGATTCGCCCCGTCCGGCCGGAAAACTGCAGCTCCGGGCGTGTTGGGCAGCCGTGACAAGCGCCTTCCCGTCGCACTAGGGTGCGCGCCGTTGGACGAACCGATGGGGAGGCTGGGATGGCCGGGACGGACGAGGACGCCGTCGCCGCCGCGGACGAGGCGCTCTATGTGCTCACGGCGGTGCTGCTGACGCCGGCGAAGTTCCCGAGCGCGCTGGGCGACGACTACCCGGAGGCCTGTGCGGCGCTCGGCCTCCCGCCGCTCGCCGATGGGTATGGCCTGGTGCTGGGCCAGGACGGCGAGGGCGCGCGATGGACTGTCGTCATCGACGACGTGTCGCTGGTGGCCGTGGCCATCGCGTCGTGGGACTGCGGCATGGAGTACGACCTCTCGCCGGACGAGCGGACGGTCGTCGCCGCGCTGCCCGGCTGGCCGCTGGCGGTCGCCGTCGCGGCTCCGGGGGTGCCCGCGCCGCACGATCCCGGCCCCGAGGTCGCGGACAGCCCAGCGCTGTGCCCTCCGGACACGACCACGTGGGGTCCGGCGCAGCGGCGGCTCGGGGCCGACGAGATCGCGCTCCAGTGGGCCCTGTGGCGCGAGCAGATCGACGACACGGAGTTCGCGCCTCCACGGGCGGGCGCCGGAGCGGATGCAGGCAGCGACGACGAGGGCCGGTCCGACGAGGTCGTCGAGTCTGACGAGTCCGGAAGGTCCGACGAAGCCGACGTGGCCAACGGGTCCGACAAGGCCGAGAAGGGGGTGCCGAAGGGGCACAGGGGGGTCCGACGCGTCCTGGCCGAGGTGCGTGCCTATGTGGACACCCCGCCTCCCCTCGGCCGCGTGCGTTCTTCGTTCGCTCCCGGTGACGCGCGCACTCTGCGTGCCGACGGCCCCGGCTGGTCGCTGGTGGCCAGGACCGACGACATCGCGTTCGTCCTGCTCGACGAACAGCCCGGCGAGGTGCTGCCGGTCGGCCGCGGCCCCGAACTGCCCGGGCTCCTGGAAGCGCTCGACAAGATGGCCGTGCGACCCCTCTGAGCTGCTGCGGCCGTAGGGGTCTTTCCGGTCGCGCGACGCCCGCGGGCCCCGGCGGCCGGCATGTGCCGGAAGACGGGGACCGCGGTGCGGTCCCCGTCGCTCACCGGCCGAGCTCCTTGCGTGTGACACGGCGCAGCCTGCGCCGCTGTGAGGGATCCAGCGTGAGGTAAGCCGCCGCCGGGACTCCCAGCACGATCAGCAGGGCCGCCCACCAGGGCAGCCAGATCAGCAGGAGGAGCCCAGCCGCCACACCTCCTGCGGCGATCTTCGCGTTCTTCGACATCTGTGTCGCCTCCTTCGCGGCCACTGCCGCTCTCTGCCATGAAAACGGGTCCGCGCCTCCCGCGGTTCCGGAATCGACCCTGAGACCTCCCTGAGGTGCATCCCCGAGACGCCCCTGAGGTCCTTCTCGCCCCGGGTTCCCAGACGACAGGGTCCCTCGGCCCCAAGTCGGCGCGCATTCCCCGCCGAAGTGCTGTACCCTCGGCGACCGCAACCCCAGTAGTCAAATTTGAGGAGCGAGCTCATCACCGTGCAGTCGGTTCCCGTGGAAGCACCGTCCGAGATCTCCGAACTGGCCCGTTGCTGCGCCGTGTTCGTGCCCGGCACCCCGGCCCGTACCGGCACTGTCGCCTTCTGGCGCCCCGACGATGACGCACCTACCGTCGTCGCGTCGAGGGTCGCACAGGATCTGACCGTCGTCAGGCCTGCAGGCGCCGGTGTGGCACTCGCACGCGTGCCCGCCGTGCTGCTGTCGGTACGGGACGCCCTGCCCGCCCTCGCCCGCGCGCGCGTCACGCCGGACGCGCATCGCGCCACGGCCTTCTGGGGCGCGGCCGCCCTGCTGGCCCTGGACTGTGTGGCACGTGGACTGCTGTTGCCCGGTCTGTCCCAGGAGGACCACGACGCCTGGCGGGTCGGCCCCCTGAGCCCGGAGGACGTCGAGCAGGTGCACCGGCTGGCCGCCTCGATGCCACCCGAGGCGCATGCCGTGCCGGTGAACGAAACACCGCCCCTGCGGCTCCCGTCCCCCGAACGACTCCTCCGTGCGTTCTTGGACGCCGTCGCTGACGCTCTGCCCCGCACCCCCGCAGCGCCGCTCGTGACGGGCGGGCCCGCCTATGCGGCACAGCAGCCCCACCGCATCCCGGAGCTGCGCCCATGGGCGGCCGATGTCGCCGCGGGTCACGACGCCGGCCTGCGGATCTCGCTGCGGATCGAGGTGTCGGGCATCCACCACGTGTCGGGCATCGACGACGTCTCGGGCATCGCCGACGTGTCGGAGCCCGACATGTCCGGGGCCGATGCCGTCGGGACGGCCGGCTCTCCGGCGAGCCCGGCGCAGCCCAGGTTCCGGGCCGTTCCGCAGGTGCACAGTGTCAGTGATCCCGCGCTCCTCGCGGACGCCTCCGAGATCTGGGGAGACGACGGGGACACGGACCAGGCGTTCGGCCCGCGCGCGCGGATGGACGCCCTGCTCGCCCTGCGCCGTGCGGCCCGGGCCTGGCCCGCGCTCGCCCCACTGTTGTCGGCGACGGTTCCGGACGCCGTCGACCTCCTGGACGAGGAGGTCACCGAGCTGCTGGCCGAGGGCTCGCGGGCGCTCGCGAACGCGGGAGTCGAGGTGCACTGGCCGAGGGAGCTGGCCCGCACGCTGACCGCCCGCGCGGTCGTGGGTCCGCCGCAGGAGGCAACGGAACCGGACCGCACCGGCTCGGACACACCGTCCTTCCTGTCCGCGGACGCGCTCCTGACCTTCACCTGGTGGTTCGGGTTGGGCGACCAGCAGTTGACCCGCGAGGAGCTGGATCGTCTGGCCGAGGCCAACCGGCCCCTGGTGCGGCTGCGCGACCAGTGGGTCCTGATCGACCCACGAGAGCTGCGCCGTGCCCGCGCCCAGCAGGACCGCAAGATGACCCCCGTAGACGCGCTGGGAGCCGCTCTGACGGGCTCTGCGGAGGTGGACGGCCGCAGGGTCGACGTGCAGCCCACCGGGTGGCTGGCGGCCCTGCGGGAGCGGCTGACGCGGCCGGAGGGGCAGGAGCCGGTGGAGCAGCCCGCCGCGCTCGACGCCACGCTGCGCGACTACCAGCGGCGCGGCTTGGACTGGCTGGCCCGGACCACGTCCCTCGGGCTGGGCTGTTGTCTGGCGGACGACATGGGGCTCGGCAAGACCGTCACGTTGATCGCCCTGCACCTGCACCGCCAGACGGACGTCTCATCGGCAGGTCCGACCCTCGTGGTCTGTCCGACGTCCCTGATGGGCAACTGGCAGCGGGAGATCGAGCGGTTCGCGCCGGGCACTGCGGTGCGTCGCTTCCACGGGCCGCGTCGCGATCTGGAGGCCCTGGCCGACGGGGAGTTCGTGCTCACCACCTACGGCACGCTGCGACTGGATCCAGGCAGGCTCCGCGGGGTGCCGTGGGGTCTGGTGGTGGCGGACGAGGCCCAGCATGTGAAGAACCCGTACTCGGCGACGGCGCGGGCGCTGCGCACGATCGGCGCACGCGCGCGGGTGGCGCTCACGGGCACCCCGGTGGAGAACAACCTGTCGGAGCTGTGGGCGATCCTGGACTGGACGACGCCGGGGCTGCTGGGCCGGCTCGGCGCCTTCCGCACGCGGTACGCGCGAGCCGTCGAGGGCGGCGGGGATCCGGCCGCGGCGGAGCGGCTCGCCCGGCTCGTGGGACCGTTCCTGCTGCGCCGCCGCAAGTCGGACCCGGGGATCGCCCCCGAGCTGCCGCCGAAGACCGAGACGGATCGCCCGGTGTCCCTCACCAAGGAGCAGGCGGGCCTTTACGAGGCCGTGGTGCGCGAGACGCTCGAGGCGATCGCCGAGGCCGACGACATGGCGCGACGCGGGCTGATCGTGAAGCTCCTGACCGGCCTCAAACAGATCTGCAACCATCCGGCGCAGTACCTGAAGGAGGAACAGCCGAGGACCGCCGGGCGCTCCGGGAAACTGGAGCTTCTGGACGAACTGCTCGACACCCTCCTCGCCGAGGGAGCGAGCGTGCTGATCTTCACGCAGTACGTGCGCCTGGCACGTCTCCTGGAACAGCACCTTGCAGCGCGTGGTGTGCCCACGCAGTTCCTGCACGGCGGCACGCCCGTCGCCGAGCGCGAGGCCATGGTGCGGCGATTCCAGGACGGTGAGATTCCCGTGTTCCTGCTGTCCCTCAGGGCGGCCGGCACGGGCCTCAACCTCACACGCGCGGAGCACGTGGTGCACTACGACCGCTGGTGGAACCCGGCTGTGGAGGCGCAGGCCACCGACCGGGCGTACCGCATCGGTCAGACCAGGCCCGTACAGGTGCACCGGCTGATCGCCGAGGGCACGATCGAGGATCGCATCGCCGACATGCTGCGCCGCAAACGGGACCTGGCTGACGCCGTTCTCGGGGCCGGTGAGGCGGCGCTCACGGAACTGACGGACGCCGAGCTGACCGATCTGGTGGAGCTGCGAGGGGGCACGCGATGAACCGGCACGACAGCATCGAGGAACGAACCTTTGCCGCGTTGCCTCCCGCGCACGGGAGGGGGTTCGCGCAGACGTGGTGGGGTCGGGCGTGGCTGGCCGCGTTGGAGGACGGAGCGCTGGACGGGGAGCAGGTCAGGACGGGCCGCCGGCTCGCGCGCGCGGGCGCCGTGGGCGCGGTGTCGGTGCGGCCGGGACGCATCACGGCCGTCGTCCAGGACCGCGATCGCACACCGCGCCGGGCCGATGTGCTGCTCGACCGGCTGTCGGACGCTCAGTGGGACCGTTTCCTGGATCTCGCGGTCGAGCGGGTCGGGCACGTCGCCGCGCTGCTCGACCGCGAGATGCCGCCGCATCTGGTCGAGGACGCCGAGACGGCCGGCATCGACCTGCTGCCCGGGCTCGGTGACCTGGAGGCGGAATGCGACTGCGGCGCCTGGGACCACTGTGGTCACACCGCGGCGGTCTGCTATCAGGTGGCAAGGCTGCTCGACCAGGACCCGTTCGTCCTGCTGCTGCTTCGGGGGCGCGCCGAACAGACCCTGTTGGACGACCTCCAGGCGCGCGGCACCGTCGCTCGGACCGACGCGGAGCCGCTCCGGGCGGAGGGGGTGGACGCGGCCGAGGCATACGCGGCCGGGAGCATTCTGCCTGCGCTGCCCGCCGCGCCCGAACTCCCGGAGGAACCAGGCGTTCCGCCCTCCTTGGACACGGAGGCCCCAGCCCCGCCCGGGGTGGAGTCGGCGGCCCTGGAGATCCTGGCGGCCCGGACGGCCGCCACGGCGCACCTGATGCTCGCTCAGGCGCTCCGCGACGGCTCCGGACGGAGTGCGCCCACGGTCGAGTTGGCGGTCGGCCAGGACGCGGCACGGCTCGCGGCAGGCGTCCTTGAGAGCGCTCAGGCGGCGGATCCTCCCGCCACGGCCGTCGTCGGCCGGCTGGCCGCCGGGTCGGGGCGCAGCCGGGAGCAACTGGCGTCGGCCGCGCAGGCCTGGTGTCACGGAGGGGCGGCCGCACTGTCGGTGCTCGAGGAGGAGTGGACCGTCGAGGGCGAGGCTCTTGCACGCGCGCGTGCCGCGTTGGATGCGGCCTGGGAGGAGGATGAGCGGCCGGTGCTGCGGGCGCGGGGGAACCGGTGGACGGTCGTCGGGGCGGCCTGCCAACTGCGGTTGGGGCGGGACGGCCGTTGGTGGCCGTACCGCAAGGAGGGTGGCCGCTGGATGCCGGCCGGGGACGCGGCCCATGACCCGGCGACGGCCTTGACCGTCGCCCGGCCCGACAGCGAGGAAGCGCTTTCCTGAACGCGCGTTCGTTGCCGTGGCACGGGGGCGGCGGCCTGACGGGCGGCCGACGCCCCGTGTTCACCCGGAGGTCGTGCGGCGTTCGGTGCGCGCGCCAACTCTGGCCGCTGTCACCGAACTTGCCGCACCGCCCCTCAGGAGGCCCGATGTCCCCGCATACCGCCGGTCGACGCCGCGTCAACCGTTCCGTCGCCGCGGGCGTACCGCTCGCCGTGCTGGCCGCGCTCGCCCCTGCCGGACCGGCCGCCGCGGGTACACCGTCCCAGGGGGCCCAGGAGGCCCATGTCACCAGGACCGCGACGCTCGGCGACATCCCGCTCGGGGCGTTCAGCGACGCGCTGCTGCCGGGCACGGTGGACGACGACCGCGGCGTGGACCTCGGCGGCATCGGCAGCGACATCTGTCCCACGGGCCGCAAGGGCGAGTTCTGGACGGTCACCGACCGCGGGCCCAACGGCCAGATCAAGGTGAGCGGCACCAAGCGTCGCACGTTCCCCGTGCCCGGATTCGACCCGGCGATCGTGCGGATCCGGGTGTCCGCAGGCACGGTGAAGGTGGTGCAGGCGATCCCGGTCACCACGTCGTCGGGCAAGCCCGTGACGGGGCTGCCGAACCAGGCGGGACGCGACGAGGCGCCGTACTCCTACAACGCGCAGACGCCCCTGGCGTACAACCCGAACGGGCTGGACACGGAAGGCCTCGTGCGGGCGGCGGACGGGAGTTTCTGGCTCGTCGACGAGTACGGGCCCTCGCTGGTGCACGTCTCCGCGCGCGGGAAGGTGCTGACGCGTTACGTTCCCCAGGGGCTGAACCTGACGGGCACGGACTACCCGGTCGTGGAGGCGCTGCCCGCCGTCCTGCTGCACCGGAAGATCAACCGCGGTTTCGAGGGGCTCGCCCAACTCCCGGCCGGCGACCTCGTGCTGGCGGTGCAGAGCCCGTTGTCGCTGCCGGACACGGCCGCGGGAGAGGGCTCGCGGACCGCGCGTCTGCTGCGTTTCTCGCCGAAGAAGAAGGCTGTCACCGCCGAGTACGCGTACCGATTCGACCCGGTCGACGTGGTCGACCCGAGCGAGGACGACACCTCCGAGCTCAAGATCTCCTCCGTGGTCGCCGTGGGCGGCGACCGGCTGCTGGTGGAGGAGCGCACGGACAAGGCCGCACGGCTGCAGCTGGTGAGGCTGGGGCGGGAGGCGGACATCCTGGGCGGCCGCTGGGACGACGCGGCGACGTCACCGTCGCTGGAGCAGCTCGACGATCCCGCCGCCTCGGGGGTCCCGGTGCTGTCCAAGCGGCTGGTGGTCGATCTGGGCAAGGTCGCCGGGGTGCCCGGGAAGATCGAGGGCGTCGCGCGCGTCGACCACGACACGCTGGCCCTCATCAACGACAACGACTTCGGGATGACGGACGGCGCCGGCGCGTTCGACGCTGAAGGCCGGCTCGTCGACAGCGGCATCGAGACGACGGTCACCTACGTGCGGCTGCCGCGGCGCATGTGAGTGGACGTTAAGTCCGTTTCTCGTAGCGACCTCGTCCGGGTTGGGTGAGGAAGCCTTGTCGGACGAGGCGTCCGAGGCGGCTGCGGGTGACGTT